>JAQXRH010000015.1 GCA_029218425.1 Bacteroidales bacterium
TCCTTGCAGATAAAGAACAGACGGCGTAGAAATTCTTCGGAAATTGAAAACGAAGTTTGCCAGATTTCCGCCACACCGACCTGCGAGAGAATCCAGTCGAGAATGTCGGCAACCTGAACAGCGTTAGAAGAGGCTGCGCCAATTTGAACTGCACCTCTCATTTCCCTCCCTCCGCCTCGCCCTCCGCTCCGTCTCGCCTCTTAGTCCTGTTCATGGACTTCAGTCCATCCGCCCTATAAATCCCATCCCTCCTAATCATCCAAAATGTCAATGTCCTCTTTTACCGCAAAATTACCTCCCATTTTTCCACTCTTTGCGCCAAAATCTAACACCCCAATCCTTAAAGTTTCACAATCCCTCTTTATCCCTCACAACCCTTCCGCCAACCACCTTTTTATTTAATTGTTGAAAATTTGTAGGTTTTTACAATTATTTTACATAAATTTGGAACGAAAATAGCCGTAGTAGTATCTACGCAACATGATAATTCATTAATTATTAATTTGTTATGGAAACCCGCCAAACGGCCGAAGAGTCTAAGGACTTGACTGCCAACCCTATCCCCGAAAATTCCCAGCCCAATGCTGAGAATTGTGAAGTCAACACATCAGCCGATTCAGCCGATGTAGCCTCCGATGACACCGTGAATGATCTAACCGTAGTTACCGAAACCCCCGACGTAGCCCCGCTTCCCGAACCTGAAGCTACCGATGCCGATGCCAATGATGCTGCACCGGCCATCGACGAAATGTCGGAAGCCGATGTCATCATTACCCTCACCGCTCTCGCCCAAGCTGATGCCGACGATATCTCCCGCGACGAGGTATCTCGTCTCAAACAACGCTATTATGCCTTGCGTAAAGCTACCGACGAGGAGGCCCGCAAGCAGTTCATCGCTAATGGCAACGACCCCGAAGCTTTCATCCCCGAGGAAGACCCTGCCGATGAGGTCCTTCGCCAACTGCTCAACTCCATTAAGGAGAAAAAGGCCGCTCGTGCTGCCCAACTCGAAGCCGAGCTTCAGCGCAATTTTGAAAAGAAAGATGCTCTCATAGCCGAAATCACTGCTATGAGCAACGATACCGACAATGTAAACCGTCACTTCCCTCGTTTCCGCGAAATCCAACAAGAATTCAAAAACGTCGGCGATGTCGCTCCGCAACTTATGTCCGACCAGTGGAAACGCTATCAGGACGCCGTAGAAATTTTCTACGACCAGCTCAAGGTCAATAAGGACCTTCGCGACTATGATTTCAAGAAAAACCTCGAAACAAAGCTCCAGCTCTGCGCCGAGGCCGAACGCCTCGATGCCGAAACCGATGTAATCGCTGCATTCAAACGCTTGCAGGACCTCCACGTCACTTGGCGTGAAACCGGCCCCGTCGACAAGGAACAACGCGAAGCTATCTGGACCCGCTTTAAAGAAGCTTCTGCTGTCGTCAACAAAAAATACCAAGCTTTCTTCGAAGAACGTAAAGCCCGTGAACAGGAAAACGAGTCGGCTAAAACCGCCATTTGCGAGCGCCTCGAAGCCATCGACTTCGACGCCCTCAAATCCTTCAACGCTTGGAACGACATGACTAAGACCATCCTCGAAGCACAAGAGGAATGGCGCAACCTCGGTTTCGCTTCCAAAAAGGTCAACAATGCCCTTTTCGCCCGTTTCCGTGCCGTTTGCGATAAGTTCTTCGCCCTTAAAGCCGAATACTACAAGTCGGTTAAGGACGACATGGCGGCTAACCTCGAAAAGAAAATCGCCCTCTGCGAGCAGGCTGAAGCCCTCAAGGACAGCACCGATTGGAAGGCTACCGCCGAAAAACTAACCGCTTTGCAACGCCAGTGGAAAACTATCGGCGCTGTGCCCAAAAAACGCTCCGATGAGGTGTGGAAACGGTTCCAAGAGGCTTGCGACTATTTCTTCGAACAGAAAAAACGCGACCTCTCCCAGTCCCGCAAATCCGAACAGGAAAACCTTCGCGCAAAACGCGCTCTCACTGCTTCCCTCAAGGAAATCGCTGCCGATGCCCCGCGCCAGGAGGTCGTAGCCGCCATCAAAGACGCACAAGCCCGCTGGAGCGAAATCGGACACGTCCCCTTCCGCGAAAAGGACAAAATCTACGAAGAATTCCGCGCTGTAATCAACGAGCTCTACAAGGTTCACGACCTTAAAGACACTCGCGCCAATTTCGCACGCTTCGAAAATTCCATCAACGAGATGAACGATAGCTCCAAGTTGTCGCGCGAACGCGAACGCCTCGCCCGTGTCCTTGAATCTAAACGCTCCGAGCTCGCTACTTATCAAAACAATCTCGGCTTCTTCAACTTCAAATCCTCTTCCGGCTCTTCTATGCTCCGCGATATCGAACGCAAAACTCAACGCATCCGCGACGATATCGCCGACCTCGAAAAGAAAATCGCGCTTATCGACGAGCGTCTCTAATGTCCCATAAGCTCAATACCCTGGTAATCTCCTATTCCCGGGGTATTGCTACGTCATCTGTTGTTCGGCGGCTGAGCTTTTGGCCACATTGCCGTTTATCGGATATAATTCACTGTGTAGTGTCATTATGCCCATTCATTTACCTTTTCGTTAAGCATTTCACTCAATTATTATGCTTGGAAATATCCCTACCGGAAAATATGGCAAGTATGTACCTCTGTTCCAGACGCTATTGGACGTAGCTGTCATCGCCGGCGTGTTCTTGGTGCTCCTGGCAATAGGCCACGATGGCAAGTATCTGACTGTGAGTGGCGGCTTGAGCTGGTGGCGAACGCTCCTTATCATAGTCGTAGTGACGGCGATTGCGGCAAGAGGTTGCTTGCCTGTGCATCATCGCCGCATGATGCGTGCCGAGAAGCTGTTGGGTATTTCTTTGCGCGTCTCGCTGGTCTCTACGCTCCTGTATGCCGCGATGATGATGTTCACTGGCTACGGGTCGGTTATCTTCAGCTTCTTCTGCATCCTTTTTGCTGCTCAGGCTGTTACGCTTTTCGCCGTCTGGATCGTTACCTTGTTGGTGCTCAAGCGTTTCCGCCGTCAGGGACGCAACATCCGCAACATCGTCATTATCGGCACCGGTCAACCTGCCCTGCGCCTGGCGCAACTACTCGCCAATGAGCAAGGTTATGGCATGAGGGTCCTCGGATACTTCGACAATCGTATCCCTACCGATTTCAATGGCAAGTATATTGGCTCGTTGGACAAAATCGAGGATTTCATCAAAGAAAACAATGTGCACGAGATCTTTTATGCCTCATCGATGGACAATGACACGCTCATCAACAATGTGATTGCGCTCGCCGACCAGCATTTCTTAAAACTCTTTTTTGTGCCGTTGATGTCGCCCAAATTGCAACACAGCTTTTATCTGCTCAACCTCAATAGCACTATCCCGGTCATTGCCGTGCATAAGTCGCCTTTGCGCTCCTTGTCCAATCGCGTCATCAAACGCATCTTCGACATCCTCTTCTCGGGTTGCGTGCTGCTGGTATCGCCTATTTTCTTGATTCCCATCGCGATAGCTATTAAATTGTCGTCCCCAGGACCGATTTTCTTCCGCCAACTCCGCACCGGCTACATGGGCAAGGATTTCTACTGCTACAAGTTCCGCACCATGCGCGTAAGCAATGATGCCGACACTCGGCAGGCCACTAAGGACGACGACCGCAAAACTCGATTGGGCAATTTCCTGCGCCACACTTCTATCGACGAGCTCCCCCAGTTCTGGAACGTATTCAAAGGCGATATGTCGGTGGTGGGCCCGCGTCCCCACATGCTCGCTCATACCGAGCAGTATCGCCGCCTCATCGACCAATATATGGTGCGGCATCTCGTCAAACCGGGCATCACCGGATGGGCCCAAATCCAAGGCTTCCGCGGCGCTACCGACGAGCTCTGGCAGATGGAAAAACGCGTCGACAACGACGTGTGGTACATCGAGCACTGGAGCCTCTCATTGGACCTTAAAATCATTGTGCGCACCGTCACCAACGCAATCCACGGCGAAGAAAACGCCTACTAATCCCCCCGCACTCCTTCCGTCACGCCGTTACGACCATCACCTTCATCGCCGCCGACCGTGTCACCCCCTCCGACCCGTTTCGCGCCCTTCATCACCGCCGACCCGGTCAGCCCCAACCAACCCCGGTACGACTTGCCTGATCAGCCCACTTCATCCACCTCCTCCCCGCAGGCTATGCCAGCTCGCAGAGTAGGGTAGCTGAGGTACTGTCGACGACACGCACTTTTACGGTGTCGCCTACGCGGTAGTTGCCTCGCGGGAATACTGCGGTCTTGTTTTGCGACGTACGCCCCACGAACTGGTCGGTGGAACGCTTCGACACCCCCTCCACCAGCACTTCAAATTCGCGCCCTATGTCGCGACTGTTTGACTCTGCCGACAGCTCATTCTGCAACGCTATCATGCGGTTCAATCGCTCTATCTTCACATCTTCTGACACGTTGTCGGGCATGGTGCGTGCTGCCAACGTGCCTGGGCGCTCGGAATATTTGAACATGAACGCTGAGTCAAAACCCACTTCGCGCATAAGCGACAGCGTGGCAAGAAAGTCCTCTTCCGTCTCGTCGTGAAAACCGGTGAACATGTCGGTGGAGATGCCGCAATCGGGTATCCGCTGGCGTATGGCGTTCACCCGGTCTAAGTACCATTGGCGGGTGTATTTGCGGTTCATAAGCTTGAGCACTTTGTCCGACCCCGACTGCACCGGCAAATGGATGTGACGGCATATATTGGAATGGGCAGCTATCACGTCGATGGTGGCGTCGGTCATATCCTTGGGATGCGAGGTGGTGAACCGTATGCGCATCTCGGGGGCAGCCTCTGCCACTATGGCAAGTAGACGGTCGAAGGTCACCTCTTCGCCTGTCGACGGCTCGGCATAGCGGTAGGAGTTGACGTTCTGACCCAACAATGTCACCTCTTTGAAGCCCTTCGCTCGCAGGTCCTCAAGCTCATGAAGTATGCTGTCGACTGCGCGCGACCGCTCCCGGCCGCGTGTGTAGGGCACTATGCAGTAGGAGCAGAAGTTGTTGCATCCGCGCATTATGCTTATGTAGCCGCTCACTCGGTTGCCGGTGATGCGCGCAGGTATGATGTCCCGGTAGGTCTCGGTGGTCGATAGCTCCACGTTGATGGCTTTCTCCCCAGCTTCCACCAATGAAAAGAGGTTGGGCAAGTCTAAGTAGGAGTCGGGCCCGGCCACGATGTCTACGCCGTGGTTGTTGATAAGGTCGTCGCGCAATCGCTCTGCCATGCAGCCTATCACGCCGATTATCAGCTTCCCCGACTTGCGGCGCAACGAGCGCAGCGCTTGCAGTCGGCTCACTATCTTTTGCTCGGCGTTGTCGCGTATCGAACACGTGTTCAGCAATATGGCATCGGCTTGCTCTACTGTCTCGACTATCTCGTAGCCCACGGTTTTCATTACCGATGCTACCACTTCGCTGTCGGCCACGTTCATCTGGCAGCCGTAGGTCTCGATATATAATTTCCGGTCGGTATAGTTGGCGTTGTCGTTCATCTCGTTGGAGTTACTGTTCATCTGGTTGGAATTGTTCATTTTCTCGGCAGTGCTGTTGGTCTGGATGGCATCGCTATCCTTATGCGTCACTGCTATAAATCTGTCGATTGTTTTTTTACTTTATTCTGCAAAGGTAGGATTTTTTTTGGAATTGGGGCGACTATTTGGCCCTTTGGTCGTCCCGTTTTCTCCCAAATATCCCCCAAATATCTCAAATCTCTCCAAAATGCCCCTGAAATAGGGCATATTTGGTTAAAAACTTTGTCATTAACCAAATAATTGTTTAAATTTGCGCAAAAATTTGCAAAATGTGCATAGCCGCATTTCTGTTTTGTTCCCAATAATTTTTTAAATAGCAGATTAATTATGGCATTTGATTACATGACAGCTGCCGAGGCCGCCGAGCATTTCCACAATGGCGACACGGTGGGCTTATCTGGTTTTACTGCCCCCGGTACTCCGAAATTCATCCCCGAGGCGATTGCCGCTAAGGCTGAGCGTGAGCATGCTGAAGGCCGTCCGTTCAAAATCAACCTCCTTTCTGGCGCTTCTACCTCCGACCATGTCGACGGTGCGCTCTCGCGTGCCAATGCGCTCAATTTCCGCGCACCTTACCAGAACGTGCCCGACCTTCGTAAGCGCATCAACGCCCACGATTGCCATTACAACGACCGTCACCTCTCGGAAATGTCTCAGGAAACTCGCTACGGTTTCTACGGAAAAGTGAATTGGGCCATCATCGAAGCCGCCGATATCACCCCCGACGGCGAAATCATCCTCGGTACAGGTGTCGGAAACATCCCCACCTACGCTGCCCTTGCCGACAAGATATTCATCGAGCTTAACGAAGCGCTGCCTAAGGCTCTTTACGGCATGCACGATATTTACCTCCCCTCCGATCCCCCTTACCGCCGCGAAATCCCCGTCTACGCTGCCAACGACCGTATCGGTTCGCCGGTCCTCAAAATCGACCCCAATAAGGTGGTCGGCGTCGTGCGAACCAATTCCTACGATGGCGTAAAGGCTTTTACAGCCCCCGACGAGGTCTCTAAGCAGATCGGTGCCAACGTCGTCACTTTCCTCTTGAGCGAATATCGCCGTGGTGGTATCCCCAAAGAATTCTTGCCCTTGCAGTCGGGCGTCGGAAATGTCGCAAACGCCGTGCTCTACGACTTGGGCGAAAATGCCGAAATCCCGCCGTTCATGATGTACACCGAGGTGATGCAAGATGCCGTCCTCGCTCTCATGCGCAAAGGTAAATGCAAATTCGCTTCTACTTGCTCCATGACGTTCAGCGATGACACTGAGAAGGAGTTCTTCCCCGACATGAAGGAGTTCGCCGACAAAATCCTTATGCGTCCGGCCGAAATCTCCAACAACCCCGAAGTCATTCGCCGTATAGGCGTCATCTCCATGAACACAGCCCTCGAAGCCGACATATTCGGCGGTATCAACTCCACCCATGTGCTCGGCACCAAGATGATGAACGGTGTGGGCGGTTCGGGCGACTTCACCCGCAACGCCTATATCTCTATCTTCTCTTGCCCATCGGTAACCAAGGGCGGCCTTATCTCCAACATTGTGCCGATGGTGGCCCACGCCGACCACTCGGAGCACTCTGTCGACATCGTTGTCACCGACCAGGGTATCGCCGACCTCCGCGGCCTCGACCCCGTGCAGCGTGCCGAACGCATCATCGAAAACTGCGCCCACCCCGACTACCGTGGCCTGCTCCGCGACTACATGAAGATTGGCAAGGGTGGCCAAACTCCCCACGCTCTTACTGCCGCATTCGCCTTCCACAACGCATTCAACGAAACCGGCGACATGCGCAACGCCGACTTCAGCAAATATTGCTAATACCCCCCCCCACAAAATACCGAGAGAGCCAGCTCGACATGCATCGTCAAGCTGGCTCTCTCTGCATTTTATCCGTATCCATGCCCGCGGGCGTGCGGCAGCACGCCGATTATTAGTAGCCCCGTACGCCGAGGGAGCGTAGCGACTGGCGTGCGGGGGGCCGTACGCCAAGCGCAGCGAGGTGTGCGAGGCGTACGGGGCGTGCGGGGTCATAGGCCGCTACGTTATAGACGTATCTTGCGGGTGATGGGGGAGTGGTTGGGGGCAGTGACGTTCAGCAGGTATATGCCCGCGCCTGATGCCGTTGCGTCGATTGTGGCTGTGCCATGCTCGCCGGTGGCATGCGCCACGGCTACGCCCTGGAGATTGTAGAGCGTGGCTTCTACACGCGATGCACCGTCTACCGTTACCTCCCATGCTCGTTCTCCGGCTGGGGTGATAAGGTAGCCGCCATTGTCAACGGTGATACCCTCCACGCCACCTTCGCTCTTGCGGCGTAGCACTTCCTTGAGGCCGGCAAGCGCATCCAATTTCCCGGCTCCCCACTGCTTCACTACAAGCGGGTCGGTCGATGTCGGTGCCTCCGATGTGGCGTTGAGTATCTCAATTATTGCATCGCGAGTGAGCGTCGGGTCGGCTTCGAGCCACAGCGCTATGGTGCCAGCCAAGTAGGGGCACGCCATCGAGGTGCCTTGCATCTCGCCCCAATAGCTCGTGAACCCGCTCGTGGGCTCTGCCTTGGCCGTGGTGTTGGCATTTATTTGCGTGCTGCTCAGGCTGTTAGTGTAATAGCGATTAAGCGATGAGATGATTGCTGCTCCGGGGGCGCTGACATGTGGCAGTGATTCTCCGTTGTAGGCGGATCCATAGGATGAGAATGGGCTCATGGCGTCCACCTTATACCCGCTGGTATAACTGTAGCCGCCTGAAAATGTCGGCCACGACGTGCGTGTGGTGTACGACCCTACTGCGATTACTCCATCGGCGCACGCTAAAGTGCTGATTGTGCCGTCGGTAGTGCCGTCGGTGTAGCCGCTTATTCCATTGTCGGTAAACGATGTTTTGTAGTCGCCAAAGCCGTATACGTAGACTTGTTGCCCGGCCTTCCCCGTTATCTGTATCGCTATGTTATTGCGCATATTGCCGGCCGGCCCGAACTCGCCCGAAATCATTACGTGGAAACGGTTGTTTAGACGGTTCACCTCCGACATCATTGTGCATGCTCCGGTCATTGATTTCGAGAACGAGTCATCGGCCTGTACGTTCTGGTTGGCATCGGTGATGGTGGCAAAGGGCGTGAATTTCTTTGTCATTGTCGTCAGGAAACCTATCGACACTGTCACTGGCTCCGAACTGTTGGTCCATATGTCGATTCCCGACGACATCGCACCGTCCACGATGGTCTTAAGCGTGGTGTCGTCGTCGGTAAATGTCTTGCCCACAAACATTTTCGTATCGCCTTCGTTGCCGGCCGCTAGGCATATTATCCCCTGTTGGGCATATTTGGATATGTTCTTCGACAATGACTCCGTACCGTCGTGCGGTCCGTAGTTCGACCCCAATGAAAGGTTTACTACTGCCGGCTGCCCGCTGGCCTGTCCGTAAGCTATTATGGCTTTAATCCCTTTTAGTATGTTGGCGTCGGTGAGCGAGCCTCCGCACATGACGATGTCCGACCCGGTTGCCACCCCGTAGTAGGGTATGTCGCCGGTGGCCGTTTGGGCCAATCGGTCGCTGGTGCTGTTCATGTAGGTGTACTCTCCTTCGCGATTGTACGATCCTGCCATGATGCCTGCCACGTGGGTGCCATGGGTGGCTGTCGCTGCATCGGTGGTGAAGCGCTTTATTGCCGACGGTGTGGTGGCTGTGACGTTCTTAATGTAGTCATAAGCCTCTTTTACGCGGCAATTGCCCCCCTCGTCGGTGAAGTTGAGATGGTTGGGGTCAATGCCGGTATCCATCAATCCGGTCACTACCCCCTTGCCGGTATACGATACCGTCGCGCCATTGTATTCTACGCCGGAATGCACGGCATCGACATTGCTCGCAGCTCGGGCAAAGTCCATCGTCAAGTGGTACTCGTTGCCAAACTCTATGTAATACACCGCGTCGTTTTCGGCCAACGATGCTATGTTGTCGGCAGGTATAGATGCTATCACTTCGTTATCCGACAGCTCAAGCACTATCTCCGCGCCATATTGCGCGAGTATCTCGCTGCTCCAGCCGTCGTTGAATGTCACGATAGCCTCGATACGGTTAGTCGACGCGTCGGTCCCTTTGACTTTTGCTTCTGCATTTATCTCTTGCAACTTCGCCTGGCCCATCAGATTGATCTTCCCTTGCGAGAAGCCCGTGATAGCTGTTAGCGATATTACTGACATTAAAAGTGGTCGTAGTCGGTACATTTGTTTCCTGTTTTTATTAATTCAACAATTGTTTCGCCAAGATATTGGCTCGCAGTCTGTTCATTTAGTCACTACGCAAATTTAGCAAAATATATTTGAGGTTGCTACATAACAAATGTTAAATGTGTCGGCCGACCACACGCTTTGCCCGACTTTCGCATCTTTGCCCTAAATTGATGCTAAATTTCATTATTTTTCCATTTAAATATTCAGGGGATACTAACCATGGTTAATATCCCCTGAACTGTATTGGATTGGATTGTTCAGTTATCTACCTTAACGTGAGAATTGCATTTCGGTAATTTCGTCGTAAAGCATCATTCCGGCAGCGAATGATACGAGCATGCCGAAGTTCCATTCCGGGTCAATTACATATTCGCCCGACTTGAGGTCGAAGTTGAACTTGAGCATGAAGTTATAGGGACTCGAGGTGTAGGACGTTCCTGCAAGAGGGTAGAGTAGTACGGCGCCTACGCCATATTTCGGATGGTTCAACTGTGCTACTGTTTGTCCCGAAGGCAACGATACGAAGATTTCCTGGGTTACACCGTCGACACTGAATGTGCCCTGAGTCGACATGCCGGCAAACGGGAAGTCGAGGAGTGTGACATTCTTGCCATAGCCGTCCTGACCTTCTGCTACGGTTTCAATAGTGAACGGAGTGTCCATCGGACCATCGTAAGACGATACGAGTATGCCGTTCCAATCGCCGGCAAGGCCGTTGTAGTAGATAGGAATTAGACCTTCGTTGTCAACCAATGTTACTACTGTGCTGGCGGTAGCACCCACTTTAGCTCCCTTCACGTCGGCTATCTTGATTTCAAACGTACGGTCGGTGTTGATCTCGTCGTTGCTCTTGGGATAGTACTGGAAGAGGGCCTGGGTCTCGCCGGCAGGCACATTGAGGGTGTAGGTGGTAAACACGTAGTTCTCGTCGGCTACCGCGGGTGCTTCGCCGCAAGGTGCTACCTCGATTGTAATCTGGAGCGGACCGTTGGTCTCGCCGTTGATTACAACGGGGATGTAGCTATAGGAAGAGGAAGTTGCCTGGTCCTCCGATACGCGGATCGCAGCGTCGGCAAATTCTACTGTCACTTCCTTGTTGGTGTTGTAGCTGGCATCATCATCAGAGCATGATGTTACAGCAAATGCACCAAGTGTCAATATTGCAAAATATTTTAATTTCATAACTCTTTATTATTTGTCTATTTGATGACGATTAATAACCATAGCCGGGGTTCTGCTGGCCCGCAAGATTAGGATTGATGTTCATTTCGGCCTGAGGAATTGCCCATACATAGCGGTAGTCTTCGTTCTCGTATGCCACATTGAGGCTGTTGATCGAAAGGGTTGCTGCTACAGAACGATTCAATTCGTATGCCTGGTTGCGGTCGAAGCCCTGTTTCCAACGACGAAGGTCGCTCAAACGGAAGCCTTCGCCCATGAGTTCTTTCGAGCGCTCACTGCGGATAAACGCGAGGAGCTCTGAACCGGTCAACTTGATTTCGGGCTGGTCGGCGGGCTCTACCATACGGGCTTTCACGAGGTCGTTGATCGCTTTTTGCGATGTCGGCACATCGCCATACAATATCGCTGCCTCGGCAAGGATGAGGTACTGCTCGCTCAAACGGAATGGCTTCGGGGTATTGTCAAACATAGCCGTCGTGGTGTCCAAGGCGGGGTTGCCGGGGTATTTGTTGAATACGTAGGTCTGCGTTACGCCACCTTCTACATTGATCTTATGCACGCTAAGGAAGGAATAGAAACGCACGTCGTTGATATCTCCAGCGGCATCCTCATACTGTGCCAATGAATATACTGACTCCTGAGTGGGGATGTAGTCCGACTGGTTGGGATCTGCCCACCAGTAGTTGTAGCCCTGGCAAGTAGAGAAGCCCTGCTGGTCGCTGATCTCATTTGCGTCGACGTAGGGCGCGAAGATAAGCTCGTCGACATTTTCGTCATACCACATGCCGAGGTAATCCTCGCCGGTGGCAAGCTTATAGCCGGCGTTGCTGATCACATATTGTGCTTTCTTGATTGCGGTCTCGTTATCGCCAATTGAAAGTGCCATACGTGCTTGGAGAGCAGCTACGGCATACGACGACAGATAGTTGGCACCAGCCACGGTCTGCGCGTCGCTCACTGTCGACTCATATTTCTGCAATCCTTCAAACGCGTCGTTCAAGTCATTCTCGATAAATTCGATAGATGCTTTGAGCGACGAACGGCCGGGATATTTCGAGGGGTCGCCGGTCGGCTCATACTTCGATACCAATTGCAAACCAAGTGCGCTTTCGCCGTTGTCGGCTGCTTCATTGGTGTTGCAGAAGTGGTCGAGAAGGTAGTAGTAGGCATAGGCGCGGGTGAACTTTGCCTCTGCGATGTACTTGTCCAATTCGGCTGCTTCGCTCTCTTCTACTTTGCCTTTGAGCTCCTCGCATTTGGGGATAAGGTAGTTGCAGTCGGCTATCACGCTGTAGCATGATGCGTATACGCCTGAGAACTCTCCGTTGGATGAGGTCAAGAAGCCGTTGTGGATGTTGCCACCGCGGCCGCCATTGTTCGACATGCCTACGAACTGGTCGAGCTGCAACTCGGTGTTGTATACCCATGCGCCTACCGACATGCCGCGGAGGCTGGAGTATACGGTGGAGTTGCGCATGTTGGTAGCATATTCAAAATTCAGCGGCTTGGTGTCGTCCAGCACACCTTGCTGTTCAGTCTCCATGTCGCACGACGAGAGTATTACTGCAGCACCCGCTATTATCGATAAATATTTCTTTTTCATAATAATCATCTCAAATTTTTAGAATGAAACTTCTACACCAAATTCATATTGGCGGGTATTGGGATATTGCAGACGAACACCGTTGTTGACGTACTCGGGGTCGATACCTGTAAACTCATCGGATGTGAAGGTGAGAAGGTTACGTCCGGTGAAACGGAAGGTAACGTCGTTCATGTAGATCTTATTCAACCATGCCTTGGGAAGTGCGTAGGCCACGGTGAGGTTCTTCAAACGCACGTACGACGAGTTCTCCAAGTAACGAGTGTCACCCTGGATTGCCTCGGTGATGGCCGGCATCTTTCCGTTGGGGTTGCTCGGTGTCCATGTGTCAAGCATCTTAACGCTCTGGTTCATGATTGTGTATGAAAGGTTAGATGCCAACTGCTGGTATGCCCAGTTGTAGATGTATTTGTCGGCTGCCCATGCCCAGTCGGTGCGCAACGACAAGCCTTTCCATGCTGCGTTGATGCTGAAACCGCCTGTCCATGCAGGATTGTAGGCCTTGCCAAGGTTCACGGCGTTGTCTTTGCTATATACCTTGGTGAGGTTGCCGTTCTTGTCGTACCACATACATTTACCATCGCGCGGGTCAACACCTGCGTAGCGTACTGAATTCAACTGGAACGGGTTCTCGCCTACTACGTATACCAAACCGTAGTCCTCAAGACGATATTCGTTCTGGCCGTTGAAAAGCTCCTGTACGGTTGACTTGTTGTAGTTGAAGTTCACCTTCACGCCTACGAACCAGTCTTTGTCGCGGTAGATGTCCGATCCGATTTCAAAGTCAACACCAGTGTTGCGCAACGAACCGATATTGGTGATGTTAGAGCCCCAACCGGTCGTGTAGCTGTAGGGCACGTCGAGAATCAAGTCCTTGGTGTCCTTGATGTAGTAGTCTACCGTACCGTAGAGCTTGCGGTTGAAGATGCTATAGTTGATACCGGCGCTGAACTGCTGGATGGTCTCCCAAGTAAGGTCGGGGTTGGATGCTGAGGCAAGTCCCATGGTGGGCTGGCCGTTGTAGGTCAAACCGGTGCCGAGTGTGCCGTGCCAGTCGAAGTCGCCCAAACCGGAGTAGTTACCGGCGGTACCGAAGTTGGCACGTACCTGCAATGCGTCGAGCCATTTAACCGACTCAAGGAACTGCTCGTTCTTGGCATTCCACATCAAACCTAATGCGTAGAATGTAGCCCAACGGTGGCTCGGTGAGAACTTCGAGCAACCGTCGCGACGGAGCGACCCGTTGAAGTAGTAGCGCTCGTCGTAGTTGTAGTCGGCGGTCATGAAGTAAGAGTTGACTACATATTCGCTCAAACCGTGCGATACCATATCCATCGTTACCGACGTACCGTTGGTAAGCATAGTCAAGTCGTCGGAGGGCTGGCCTTCAGTTCTTACACCAAACGAGTTGGCGCGGTTGATGATTGCTTCCTGGCCGACGAGTACGGTGAAGTCGTGCACCTTGTTGATGTTCTTGGTGTACTCTGCAGTGTTGGTGTAGGTGAAGCGGTACAGACGTCCGAATGATTCGCCCGATTTGCGGTCGAGGTATTGGCTGAATGAAGTGTAACCACCCATCGGGAGCTCATAGTCTTCGGCAGCAATCCATTTCGATGTGCTGCGGCTGTCGTAAGCGTATACGTTCTGCTGAGCGCGGAGCACGAGGCCCTTGATAGGACGTATTTCCTCGAAAGTAGAAGCGTTGACGGTGATCTGGTTGGCGCTACCTTTGTTGAGGTCGGCAACGTAGTTGGCGTTAGGCTGGCCACCCAATGAATATTTCAACCAGTTGGCTTTTTCGCCAAAGGTGATGGCTCCGTCATCGCCGATAGAGTAGAGGTAAGGCGACTCATAGGGGAGTGCGTAATAAGCCTGGAAGATAGGACCGTTGGTGTAGAAGTTGCCTGCATAGGCTGCTACCGAGTTGGTCTCATATTTCTCGTAGGATACGTTGGCGTTGAAGCCTACTCGCAACCATGACTTAATATCCGAAGTCAAGCTGGTGCGGAGTGTCTCACGACGCAATCCCGATTTAGCTACAAGACCGTCCTGGTCGAAGTGGCCCAACGACAAGTAGTAGTTCGACTTGTCGCTACCGCCACGCACTGCTACGTCGAACGAGTAGGTCAAAGCGTTGTCCTTGATCATCTCGTCGCGCCAGTCGGTGTCGATGCCGTATTTGGTGATAAGGTCGCGCTGTATGCCTTCGAGGGCGGGCGAACCGAATGCGGCGGTCATGTCGTCGCGGAATTGCAAATATTGCTTAGAGTTCATCATCTCGATGCCGCTCTCCACAGGTGCCGACCAACCTACGTTGGCACGAACTGTCACCTTGGCCTGCTCGCCAAGTTTACCTCTCTTTGAAGTGATCACGATCACACCGTTACCTGCACGCGAACCATAGATGGCTGTCGAAGCTGCATCCTTGAGCACCGTGATGTTCTCGATGTCGTTGGGGTTGAGCGCTGTAAACGCCGACGACGATATCGGAGCACCGTCAAGTATGAACAACGGGGTGGTGTCATATTGCAATGAGCTGTATCCGCGGATGTTGATGTTGGCGGGCGATGATGCAGGCTCACCAGTGTTGGAGAAGATGCCAAGACCGGCAACTGCTCCCTGAAGGGCGTCAACGAAGTTCGACGACGGAGTGTCCTCTATCTGTGCCGAACTTACTACGGCTGCTGCACCGACAAACGAACCAAGCTTCTTGGCTGAACCATAACCGGTTACTACTACTTCGTCAAGAGCATTCTCGTTGGGCTGAAGACGTACTACCATGCCATCAGATGCGGGCACGCTCTGAAGCACATAGCCTAAGTACGAAACACGAAGAATAGTGCCGGGAGCTACTCGAAGGGAGAATTGTCCTTCAATATTAGTAGCATCGCCTTGTCCATTCTCTGCGACAACTGATGCGCCTATCAAAGGCTCACCGTCGCTTGCTGAAATAACCGTACCCTTTATGACTCCATTTTGGGCTGCGCCCGCTACGGTCGTCAGGATGACGGTCATTAGAAAAATAAACAGTTTTTTCATACTAAGTAATTAATTAGACAATAAATTATTATAATGATTTGATATTCAAGTGTTTAATAAAATATGCAACGCCCATCTCTTAGTAAGAGATAGACATATAATGCGCAAAGATAGCAATTATCTCGGAATTTTAAACAAATGTAAGCATATTTTTTTTGGAATTAACATTTTGACAAGCTTTCTCGCTTTATTGGATTTTTTAATACTTCTTATATAATCTTTTGATTATCAAATGGTAAAAATCGCCCCATTATGCAATTTAAATGCAAATTGCATAAACATTTTTTTGTCAAAATGTGTTATCTGCCATCTTCTTGCTCTTCAACCCCTTTCCACCTCCTCTCCCTATACATATTATATATACAATTTATTCGCCCCCGGCATCTATCTCCTCGCCGCGCAGGGCCGTACCCAACGCCACACGGCCAAAATCGTGGTAAAATAGCCATTCAATTGGTGCTAAAGTTGCTAATCGATTGGTGGCAAAGTAGCTAATCATTTGGTGGCAGAGTAGCTAATCGATTGGTGGCAAAGTAGCTAATCAATTGGTGGCAAAGTTGCTAATCAATTGGTGGCAAAGTTGTTAATCAATTGGTGGCAAAGTAGCTAATCAATTGGTGGCAAAGTAGCCATTCAATTTGTAGAATAATAACCAATCTAATATAATGAATGCGGCGTGTCAAAATCACTGGTTTTGGCGCGCCGCTTTCATGCTTGCCGCCAACAGATATCGGCCGTAAGGGCGTGTCCGGGGATATGAATGCCCTGTAAAGTTGCGGTTAAATCGTGGCAGAATTGCGCCAATCGGGCGGGTAACTGCAGTTTAGTGGCAGTCAAATCTCTGCTTAGTTGCGGTTAAATCCCAGCAAAATTGCGCCAATCGGGCGGGTAAACAATTAAAAATATTAAAAAGTTTAGAGTTAAATTGGTTAAGTAAATTTTAACTATTAATTTTGCAAGCTGAAACATCGTGCATCGTTGCACGATGGATTGTCTATGTATATAAATACAATTATTGAAATATAAATTTACGCTATGAACGTATCATTAGAAAAGCTCAACGACGTAGAAGGCAAGCTCATTGTCAACGTAGAGGAGAGCGACTACAAAGCAAAAGTAGACTCTGAGATTAAGAAAATCGGCCGTACGCACGCCATCCCCGGTTTCCGTAAAGGCCACGTGCCCATGTCGCAGCTGGTGCGCATGTATGGCAAGCATGTAAAGAGCGATGTGCTCAATCAGGACGTTTACGAAGCTGTCATCAACTATATCAGAGAGAACAAACTCGGCATATTGGGCGAACCGCTCCCCGTCGACGTTAAGGAGATATCTATCGAGCAGAAAGATTTCACTTTCGCCTACGAAATCGGCCTTGCCCCTGAGCTCAATATCAATCTCGACAAGTCGACTACCCTTGAATATTACCCCATCAAGGTGACCGACGAGATGAAAAACGACCAGGACAAGATGCTCCGCGAGCGTTTCGGCAAACAGGAGCCGGGCGAAGAGTTTGAGGAACGTGCTCTCGTGAAAGGCGTGCTTATGGAGCTCAACGCCGACGGCACTGTCAAAGCCGACGAAGATGCCATCCAAGTCACCGCAGCTATCGTGGCTCCCTTCTTGTTCAAAGGCAAAGATGAAGCTGCCAAGTTTGAAGGCAAGAAAGTGGGCGACAAGGTGGTATTCAACCCCTACGCATCGGCCGAAGGCAATGCTGCTGAACTCGCTTCCATGCTCAACATCGACAAAGAGCGTGCTGCCGAGGTGAAAGCCGATTTCGAATTTGCTATCTCTGAAATCATTGTAAACCGCCTCGCTGAGTATGGCCAGGAATTCTACGATGATGTGTTCGGCAAAGATAAAGTGACCACCGAGGAAGATTACCATAAGGGTGTCACTGCTATGATTGCCTCACAGCTTGCTCCCAATAGCGAGAACCTCTTCCAATTCACTGCGGAAAAAGCCCTCGTGGAGAAATATGGCAACTTCGAGCTCCCCGCCAACTTCTTGAAAAAATGGCTCGTAGCCCGCAACGAAGGCCTCACTGCCGAAAATGTTGACGAGGAATACGAGAAGATGATACCCTCCATCAAGTGGCAGCTCATCAAAGAGCGTATCGCCCAGCAGGCTGATATAAAAATTGAAAATGAGGACCTCGACAACTATGCTAAGAGCATCGCTGCCCAGCAGTTGGCACAGTACGGTATGTACAACCTCGGCGATGACATCCTTGCCGACTATGCTAAACGCCTCCTCAACGACAAGAACTCGCGTCAGCACATCGTAGAGCAAGTGGGCGACCGCAAACTCTTCAACGCTATCAAGAACATCGCCACCATCGACGTCAAAGAAGTGACCTTGGACGAGTTCAAAGAAATAGCTCAAAAAGCTCAGGCTTAATCCACTGAGCATCAATACATAAAAAGCGGAGTGTCAAAACCTCGGTTTTGACACTCCGCTTTGCTTTGTTCGCCATGCTTGCGGCTATGTGGTGGCCAGTATGTCGGCTACTTTGGCGATGTCGGTGTCGGTGAGGGCCGCGCTTAGCGAGAAGCGGAGCCGTTCGCTGCCGGGGGGAACGGTGGGGGTGCGTATCGGCAGCACTTTCACGCCGTGGCTCAGCAGCTGCGCCGAGCGTTGCAAGGTGGCGGCGGCGTCGCCGATGATGAGCGGTTGTATGTGGCTTACGACGCCGCTGTGGCCGGTGGCTTTGGCGATGGCGTCGGCAAGCCGGTGGGCATGGCTGCGCAGTGTGGCCCGCTCAGCGTCCATTT
>JAQXRH010000016.1 GCA_029218425.1 Bacteroidales bacterium
CTTCACCGTCGATTTCCGACACGATAGCGGGGTTAGACGGGTTGCGTGCCTCAAACAACTCGGTGACACGGGGCAGACCACCGGTGATGTCGCCGGCGCCTCCTGCTGCACGAGGTATCTTGACGAAGATTTCGCCCGTCTTCACGTCGGCACCCTCGTCGAGCATCAGGTGCGCGCCCACAGGCAGGGCATATGTCTTGACGATATTACCTTCAGCATCTACGACGTTCACTTCCGGCACTTTCGTACGGTCTTTCGACTCGATGATAATCTTCTCATGAAGTCCCGACTGCTCATCGCGATCCACTCGGTAAGTCACATTCTCCACCAAGTTGGTGAAGTTGAGCTTACCCGATGCTTCGCTCACGATTACGGCATTGAACGGGTCCCATTCGCATATCACGTCACCTTTCTTAACCACGGCGCCATTCTTGAAGTAGAGCTTCGAACCGTAAGGTATGTTGGCCGACGTCAGCATCATGTGGGTATTCGGGTCGAGGATACGCATCTCGGCAAGGCGGCCGATTACCACCTCTACTTTCTCTCCGTTGACGCCCACCTCTTCGGTTTCTACCGTGCGGAGCTCATCAATCTCGAGCACACCGTTGTAGCGTGAAGTATGAGTGGAAACGGCGGCGATATTTGATGCCACACCACCGACGTGGAACGTACGGAGTGTAAGCTGTGTACCAGGCTCACCAATCGACTGGGCGGCGATGACGCCTACTGCCTCGCCCATCTGCACAAGGCGGTTGTTGGCAAGGTTACGGCCATAGCACTTGGCGCAAACGCCCTTCTTGCTTTCGCAAGTAAGCACCGAACGTATCTCCACCGACTCTATCGGCGATGCGTTGATGCGCTCTGCGGCTGCATCGTTGATCTCCTCTCCGGCTGCCACTATCACTTCGCCAGTGAGCGGGTCTATGATATCATGCACCGACACGCGGCCGAGGATGCGCTCGCCAAGCGATGCTACCACCTCGTCGTTGTTCTTGATCTCGCGACACACAAGTCCGCGCAACGTTCCGCAATCCTCTTCGTGGATAATCACGTCGTGGGCCACGTCGACAAGTCGACGAGTTAGATATCCGGCGTCGGCTGTCTTCAAGGCCGTATCGGCAAGACCCTTACGGGCACCGTGCGTCGAAATGAAGTACTCCAACACCGACAAGCCCTCTTTAAAGTTGGCCAAAATCGGGTTCTCGATAATCTGTCCGCCTTCGGCTCCGGCTTTCTGAGGCTTGGCCATAAGACCACGCATACCAGCAAGCTGACGTATCTGGTCCTTCGAACCACGGGCTCCCGAATCAAGCATCATGAACACGGAGTTGAAGCCCTGGTTGGCCTCGGTCATCTGCTTCATGAGGATATCGGTAAGGCGCGAGTTGACATGCGTCCATATATCGATTATCTGGTTGTAACGCTCGTTGTTGGTGATGAATCCCATCGAGTAGTTGTTCATCACTTCCTCTACCTGCGCATATCCTTCGTTGACGATGGCCTCTTTCTCGGCGGGGATAATCACGTCGCCAAGGTTGAACGACAGACCGCCCTTGAATGCCATCTTGTATCCCAGGTTCTTGATATCGTCGAGGAACTGGGCCGAACGGGGTATACCGCACTTCTTAATCACCTTCGAGATGATATTGCGCAACGATTTCTTCGAAAGGATCTCGTTGACGTAACCAATCTCGTCGGGCACATACTGGTTCACCAGCACGCGGCCCACAGATGTGTTCTCCACAAGGTGAGTTATCTTGTTGCCGGCTTCATCCACGTCGTCTACCATCACCGATACCGGTGCATGCAAGGTGACGCGCCCTTCATTATAGGCTATCTCTGCCTCCTCTGGGCCGTAGAATTTGAGGCCTTCGCCCTTGTCTCCCTTGCGGAGCTTGGTGATGTAGTAAAGTCCAAGAACCATGTCCTGCGACGGCACCGTGATAGGCGCGCCGTTGGCGGGGTTCAAAATATTGTGGGCGCCGAGCATGAGCATCTGCGCTTCGAGGATTGCCTCATTGCCAAGCGGCAAGTGCACTGCCATCTGGTCGCCGTCGAAGTCGGCGTTGAATGCCGTACATGCCAACGGGTGGAGCTGGATGGCTTTTCCCTCAATGAGCTTGGGCTGGAACGCCTGTATACCAAGTCGGTGAAGTGTCGGGGCACGGTTGAGCAACACGGGGTGACCTTTCATCACGTGCTCGAGGATGTCCCACACCTCGGGCTTCTTCTGGTCTACCATCTTCTTGGCGCTCTTCACTGTCTTTACCGACCCGCGCTCTATGAGTTTGCGGATGATGAACGGCTTATACAGCTCGGCTGCCATGTTCTTTGGTATACCACATTCGTGCATCTTAAGCTCGGGGCCTACGACGATTACCGAACGTGCGGAGTAGTCGACACGCTTTCCGAGTAGGTTCTGACGGAAACGTCCCTGCTTACCTTTAAGGCTGTCGCTCAACGACTTGAGCGGTCGGTTGGCCTCGGTCTTTACTGCCGATGACTTGCGCGAGTTGTCGAGAAGCGAATCCACTGCCTCCTGCAACATGCGTTTCTCGTTGCGCAGGATGACGTCGGGTGCCTTGATCTCGATAAGGCGTTTGAGTCGGTTGTTGCGTATGATGACACGACGATAGAGGTCGTTGAGGTCGGAGGTGGCGAAACGCCCGCCATCGAGGGGCACAAGGGGTCGCAATTCCGGCGGTATCACGGGCACTGCCTGGAGTATCATCCATTCGGGCTTGTTGACATTGCGCGACGAACGGAACGATTCTACCACCTGCAAACGCTTGAGCGCCTCGGTCTTGCGCTGCTGCGAACCGTCTTTGGCGGCCTGGTCGCGCAATTGATAGGATAGGCTATCGAGGTCAAGTCGCTGAAGCAACATGTAGATGGCCTCGGCGCCCATCTTGGCGATGAATTTGTCGGGATCGGTATCCTCAAGCGACTGATTCCCTTTGGGAAGCTTGTCGACGATGTCGAAGTATTCCTCCTCGGTAAGCAAGTCGTTGGTCTCTACTCCCTCTACCACACCGGGCTGCACCACGATGTATCGCTCGTAGTAGATTACGGCATCAAGCTTCTTGGAGGGCAACCCCAGCAGGTATCCGATCTTGTTGGGCAACGAACGGAAATACCAGATATGGGCCACGGGCACTACAAGCTTGATGTGACCCATGCGCTCGCGGCGCACTTTCTTCTCGGTCACCTCTACGCCGCATCGGTCGCACACGATGCCTTTATAACGGATGCGCTTGTACTTCCCGCAATGACACTCGTAGTCCTTTACTGGACCGAAAATGCGCTCGCAGAATAGTCCGTCGCGCTCCGGCTTGTACGTACGATAGTTGATGGTCTCGGGTTTGAGCACCTCGCCGCTTGAGTTCTCAAGTATCTCCTCGGGCGATGCAAGTCCGATTGTTATCTTGGAAAAGCCCGATTTTGATTTAGTATCTTTTTTAAAAGCCATATTCTGTAAAAAAATGCTATTTGATATTTTTCGGGGAAAGCCCGGCAGAAGACGGCTGCTCGCCTCTCCTGCCCGGCTACCTTAATATGGTGAATGCTATGATGTCAACGAGGCTTATTGCTCGAGCTTGATGCTCAGGCCGAGGCCGCGAAGCTCGTGGAGCAATACGTTCAATGACTCGGGAATACCTGCCGGGGGCATCGGATCGCCCTTGACTATGGCTTCATAAGCTTTGGATCGTCCCGTCACGTCGTCGCTCTTGATGGTCAATATCTCCTGGAGGATGTGCGATGCGCCGAATGCCTCGAGCGCCCATACCTCCATCTCTCCGAATCGCTGACCACCGAATTGCGCCTTACCACCAAGCGGCTGCTGGGTGATGAGCGAGTACGGACCGATTGAACGTGCGTGCATCTTGTCTTCTACCATGTGGCCAAGCTTGAGCATGTAGATTACGCCCACGGTGGCCGGCTGGTCAAAGCGCTCTCCGGTGCCGCCATCATAGAGGTAGGTCTTACCGTAACGCGGAAGCCCTGCCTTGTCGGTCCATTCGTTGAGGTCGTCGAGGGTGGCGCCATCGAAAATCGGAGTGGCAAATTTCTCGCCAAGCTCACGGCCTGCCCATCCAAGTACGGTCTCGAATATCTGTCCCAAGTTCATACGCGATGGCACACCAAGCGGGTTGAGCACGATGTCGACAGGCGTTCCGTCGGCGAGGAACGGCATGTCCTCCTGGCGTACGATACGCGACACGATACCTTTGTTACCGTGACGGCCTGCCATCTTGTCGCCCACGCTTATCTTACGCTTCTTGGCGATGTAGACTTTCGCCATCTGCATGATGCCTGAAGGCAGCTCGTCGCCTATCGAAATGTCGAATTTCTTACGACGCAGCTCGGCGTCTACCTCTTTCGACTTGCGCAGATAGTTGGCAATGGTCTGACGGATTAGCTCGTTGGTATGCTCGTCGTCGGTCCAATTGCTCAGGTTGATGGTATCGTATTCTATCTCTTTGAGCACGCCAGCGGTGAACTTGTGGTCCTTGGCCACGATGTCGGTGCCGAGGAAGTCCTTGACGCCATTCGACTTACGCTTCTCAGTGAGCTTCAAGAGCTTCGACACGAGAATATCTTTAAGCCCGTTGAGCTTCTCTTCGTATTCTTCGTCGAGCTTCGGAAGCAAGGCGTTGGTGGCCTTGTTCTTCTTGGTCTTGACGGCACGCGAGAAGAGGCTGGTGCCTATGACTACGCCCTTGAGCGACGGCGATGCCTTGAGCGATGCGTCTTTCACATCGCCGGCCTTGTCGCCGAAGATGGCGCGAAGAAGTTTTTCCTCAGGCGTCGGATCCGACTCTCCTTTAGGCGTGATCTTACCTATCATGATGTCGCCGGGTACGACGTGCGCACCGATACGTATGATACCGCGCTCGTCGAGGTCCTTGGTGGCGTCTTCACTCAAGTTGGGGATATCAGAGGTGAGCTCCTCCATACCGCGCTTGGTCTCGCGCACTTCGAGCGAATATTCGTCGACGTGCACTGAGGTGAGGATATCCTCTTTCACTACGCGCTCGTTGAGCACGATGGCATCCTCATAGTTGTAACCCTTCCACGGCATGAACGCTACCTTGAGGTTGCGGCCAAGCGCAAGCTCGCCATTCTCGGTGGAGTATCCCTCTGTGAGGATATCACCTTTCTTGACGCGCTGCCCTTTGGTGCATATGGGTCGCAAGTCGATAGTGGTGCTTTGGTTGGTCTTGCGGAACTTAGGTATCGAGTATTCCTTGACGGCGCTCTCGAAGGCCACAAATTCCTGCTCTTCGGTGCGGTCGTAGCGTATGCGTATGCACGTAGCATCGACAAATTCGATTGTACCTTCGCCCTCGGCCGTTATCTGCGTGCGTGAATCGCGTATGAGCTGACCTTCGAGTCCGGTACCTACGATCGGGCTCTCCGAACGCATCAAAGGTACGGCCTGGCGCATCATGTTCGATCCCATGAGCGCACGGTTGGCGTCGTCGTGCTCGAGGAACGGGATAAGCGATGCGGC
This sequence comes from Bacteroidales bacterium, assembly GCA_029218425.1. Lineage (GTDB taxonomy): Bacteria > Bacteroidota > Bacteroidia > Bacteroidales > Muribaculaceae > JAGBWK01. Next base: position 5,516 of record JAQXRH010000016.1, read on the forward strand.
TATTGAAGCTATCTGCGTGGGCGACACGTCCATAAGCTCGACTTGCTGCGGCGTTACCACGGGGAAGTCGGCGTCCAAACGTGCTTTGACACGGTCGCGCACGAAGGTGCCGTCGTCATTAAGGGGTGCGTTGCCTTGGGCAATCACTTTTCCCTCTTCGATTTCGGCTGTCAAGTATACTACCTCGTCGTTGTTGAGGTTGACCTTGGCATCCTTCACCTGACGGTAAGGCGTCTCGATAAAGCCCAGGTCGTTGATCTTGGCATAAACGCAGAGCGACGATATAAGACCGATATTCGGGCCTTCAGGCGTCTCAATCGGGCACAGACGGCCATAGTGGGTATAGTGCACGTCGCGCACCTCGAAACCGGCTCGCTCACGCGAAAGTCCGCCAGGACCCAGGGCCGACATACGGCGCTTGTGGGTCATCTCGGCCAACGGGTTGGTCTGGTCCATGAACTGCGACAACGCATTCGTACCGAAGAACGTGTTGATGACCGACGATATGGTCTTGGCGTTGATAAGGTCGATGGGTGTGAACACCTCGTTGTCGCGTACGTTCATACGCTCGCGGATGGTGCGCGACATACGGGCCAATCCCACGCCAAACTGGTTGTAAAGCTGCTCGCCCACGGTGCGCACGCGGCGGTTGCTCAAGTGGTCGATATCGTCGACATCGGTCTTAGAGTTGATAAGCTCGATGAGGTACTTGATGATTTCGATGATATCTTCCTTGGTGAGCACCTTGACTTCCATCGGGGTGGTCAATCCGAGCTTCTTGTTGATTCGGTAGCGGCCCACCTCGCCTAAGTCGTAACGCTTCTCCGAGAAGAAAAGGTTGGTGATGACTTCGCGGGCGCTCGCATCATCCGGCGGCTCGGCGTTGCGCAACTGGCGATAGATATATTGGATTGCCTCCTTTTCGGAGTTGGATGTATCTTTTTGGAGTGTGTTGAAGATAATCGAGTGGTCGGATGTGTTGGCATCCTCTTTGTGGAGAAGGATGTTCTGCACGCCGGCTTCGAGGATGGCATCGATATGCTCCTCCTCGAGTACGGTCTCGCGGTCGATAACCACGTCGTTGCGCTCTATCGACACTACCTCGCCGGTGTCCTCATCAACGAAGTCCTCAACCCAGGTGCGCAACACGCGCGCCGCAAGCTTGCGCCCTACGGCCTTCTTAAGGTTGGTCTTGTTGACCTTGATTTCCTCGGCAAGTCCGAATATCTCGATGATATCCTTATCGCTTTCCAGACCGATGGCTCGCAACAGCGTCGTCACGGGCAATTTCTTCTTACGGTCAATGTAAGCGTACATCACATTGTTGATGTCAGTGGCAAATTCTATCCATGAGCCACGGAAAGGAATGATACGTGCGGAGTAGAGTTTCGTACCGTTGGCATGCGTGCTCTGACCGAAGAATACGCCCGGCGAGCGGTGCAATTGCGATACTACTACACGTTCTGCCCCGTTGATGACGAACGTACCCTTCTCGGTCATATACGGGATAGGACCAAGGTATACGTCCTGTATTACCGTAGCGAAATCCTCATGGTCGGGGTCGGTACAGTAGAGTTTCAACTTGGCTTTCAAGGGGACGCTATACGTAAGGCCGCGGTCCAGACACTCCTCGATGGTGTAGCGGGGAGGATCTATATAGTAGTCCAAGAACTCCAGGACGAAATTATTGCGCGTGTCGGCAATAGGGAAATTTTCCGCAAAAACCTTATAAAGCCCCTCGTTATTTCTTTTTTCCGGCGCCGTCTCCAACTGGAGAAAGTCGCGGAACGATTTTAATTGCACCTCCAGAAAATCAGGATAAGGGAGCTGATTTTTTACCGATGCAAAATTTATACGGGGTTTATCTTGAGAAACTGACATCTATTAAATGCGTAGATTAGTGAACTTGAATTAATATTGAACACAATAAGGTTAAGAATCATCTGTGACGATGACTCTTAACCTATTCGCCTGAATAACAGGCTTATTATTTCAGTTCAACTTCAGCGCCGGCCTCTTCGAGCTGTTTCTTGAGGTTTTCAGCATCGGCTTTAGAGATACCTTCCTTAACTGCTGAAGGTGCGCCGTCTACCAATTCTTTAGCCTCTTTCAAGCCAAGACCAGTGAGTTCTTTGACGAGCTTAACAACACCGAGCTTGCTTGCGCCAGCGCTCTTAAGGATTACGTCAAAAGCTGTTTTCTCTTCAGCGGCGGGTGCACCGGCTGCAGGACCGGCTGCTACTGCAACTGCTGCTGCTGCAGGTTCGATACCGTACTCTTCTTTGAGAATCTGAGCAAGTTCGTTTACTTCCTTTACTGAGAGGTTAACTAATTGTTCTGCAAAAGCTTTCAAATCTGCCATTTTTGTATGATTTTATTTGTTTGTTATCTATTTGATTATTCTTTGTTTGACAATGTCTCGAGGATGCCATGGAGCTTGTTGCCACCCGACTGAAGTGCCGATACAACATTCTTAGCAGGCGACTGCAGCAATGCGATAACATCGCCGATGAGCTCGTTCTTGCTCTTGATCTTTGAGAGCGTCTCAAGCTGGTCTTCGCCAACGTATATGGTCTCCTCTACATAAGCCGCTTTGAGGCGGGGAAGGGGTTGGTCTTTCTTCTGCATCTTCTTCAGAAGCTTGGCCGGTGCATTGCCCGTGTTAGAGCAGAGCAACGACGTCGATCCGTGAAGCACAGAATATATCTCGCTGAAATCAAAATCAAAGTTCTCCAATGCCTTGTGCAACAAAGTGTTCTTCACTACGACAAGCTTGATGTCGTCCTGGAAACATGCTTTGCGCAACTCGCTCGTAGCTTCAGCATCCAAGCCAGCTGTCTCTGCAAGATAGAAGCAGCTGTAGGTGTTGAGAGTCTCTTTGATTTGGTCTATTATGATTGCTTTATCTTCCTTTTTCATCTTTTAGTCTCGTTAAGTGGATTAAACGTCAATGCTCTTGGTGTCAACCTTAACACCGGGACTCATTGTGCTCGAAAGATAAACGCTCTTGATATATGTTCCCTTGGCTGCAGCCGGTTTCAGCTTGATAAGAGTGTTGATGAACTCGCGAGCATTGTCTTTCATCTGCTCGGCAGTAAACGACACTTTACCTATTGAAGAGTGAACGATACCGTTCTTATCAACCTTGAAGTCGATCTTACCCTTCTTCACTTCCTCCACAGCTTTTGCGACATCCACAGTCACTGTGCCGCTCTTGGGATTAGGCATCAAGCCTCGGGGTCCCAGCACGCGAGCTACGGCTCCGATTTTTCCCATGACCGCCGGCTGCGCGATGATCACATCTACATCAAGCCAGCCGCCCTTGATCTTTTCGATATACTCTTCAAGACCTACATAGTCGGCACCCGCTGCGGTGGCAGTTGCTTCTGCATCGGGATTGCAAAGTACAAGCACTTTGACTTGTTTGCCAGTACCGTGGGGGAGTGTGACCACGCCACGTACCATCTGATTGGCCTTTCTCGGATCTACACCAAGACGTACGTCGATATCAAGTGAGGCATCGAATTTGGTATAGGTGATTTCCTTTACCTTCTCTGCCGCTTCCGCAAGTGTGTACGCCTTCCCAGCTTCAATCTTCTCTAAAGCCAACTTTTGATTCTTTGTAAGTTTACCCATGTCAATTGAAGTTTATTAGTTATTTTCAGGGAACGCCCCTTTTACGGTGATACCCATACTTCTGGCTGTTCCGGCAACCATCTTCATCGCAGAATCTACCGTGAAGCAATTCAAATCTGGCATTTTATCCTCAGCAATCGCTTTTACCTGCTCCCAGGTTACTTCGGCCACCTTCGTGCGGTTGGGCTGTGCCGATCCGCTCTTCTTCTTCGTAGCTTCCAACAATTGGATTGCCACAGGAGGCGTCTTGACAACGAAGTCAAAGCTCTTGTCGGTGTAGTAAGTGATTACTACAGGAAGCACTTTGCCTGCCTTGTCCTGAGTGCGGGCATTGAATTGCTTGCAAAACTCCATGATGTTGATGCCCTTAGAACCCAAAGCGGGACCTACTGGCGGCGAAGGGTTTGCTGCTCCACCTTTAATCTGCAATTTGATCTGTCCAGCAATTTCTTTAGCCATTTCTAATTACAATTTAAATTGGTTTTGTTCATTGCGTTTACTTGCATCTCGCTCTCGCGTGCGTAACCACACTACGGCTCGCGCAATTCACGCTCCACTTGCGAATTTTCCAACTCCAACGGAGTCTTCCTGCCAAAAATCTTAACCTCGACCTTCAACTTCTTCTTCTCGGGATACACATCAATAATCTCCCCTATGAAACCGGTGAACGGGCCATAGTTCACCTTTACGCTCTCTCCGACCATATAGTCGTTGACGCTTTCTTCGGGAATCTCATTGAGATCATCGGCTGTGCCAAGCATCCGCATCACTTCACTCTCGCGAAGTGCCTCGGGCTTCGCATCCTTGCCGCGTCCCTTGAGGAAGTCGATTACATTGGTGGTGTTACGCAATATGTGCATAACCTCACCCTGAAGGTCGGCCTCCACAAAAACGTAGCCGGAATAAAGGTTCTTCTCTTTGACAACCTTTTTCCCGTTACGCACCGTGAGCACCTTTTCAGTGGGTATCAACACTTGAAACAAATAGTTGCCAAGGTCGGTGTTGCGCATCTGAGCGTCAAGCACCTCTTTCACCTTAGCCTCTTTTCCTGATATGGCACGCAACACGTACCATGCCTTCTTCGATTCAGCCATCAATCAATCCACTTTAAAGAGATTAACCGGGATATACAAATCCCACTACATTCTGCCATACAAGGTCAATCAAAAAGATTATCAAAGCGATAATCACGGAAGCAATCATGACAATGCAAGCACTCTTTAACAACTGCTTTCTGGTAGGCCAAGAAGTCTTATACCGTAACTCGGAATACGACTCCTCTATATTCGTAAGTAGTTTTAATTTTTTCATTTCTGTTAATTTAGCACGGGAAGAGAGGCTCGAACTCCCGACACCTGGTTTTGGAGACCAGTGCTCTACCGACTGAGCTATTCCCGTAAATAAAAGTCAGGTTCTCAACTACCGTTATGGCCTTGTCAGGAACCTGACTTATGGTATGGTCAACCGACTGTCAACCTATAAGGTATTAGTCGAGGATTTCGGTGATCTGACCAGAACCTACCGTACGGCCACCTTCGCGGATTGCGAAACGAAGACCCTTGTCGCAAGCTACCGGGTTGATGAGCTCAACGATGATCTCTACGTGGTCGCCAGGCATTACCATTTCTACGCCTTCGGGAAGGGTGATTTCACCGGTAACGTCGAGTGTACGGATGTAGAACTGAGGACGATAGTGGTTGTGGAACGGAGTGTGACGGCCACCTTCTTCTTTCTTCAAGATATAAACCGAAGCTTTGAATTTGCTGTGGGGCTTAACAACTCCCGGGTGGCAGATTACCATACCACGCTTGATTTCCTTCTTGTCGATACCGCGGAGAAGAAGACCTACGTTGTCGCCAGCTTCACCCTGATCGAGAAGTTTGCGGAACATCTCAACACCAGTCACAGTCGACTTCAAGTCTGCACCAAGACCCATGATCTGAACCTCGTCGCCTACTTTTACGACACCAGTCTCGATACGACCGGTAGCAACTGTACCACGGCCAGTGATTGAGAACACGTCTTCAACAGGCATAAGGAAGGGCTTGTCAACGTCGCGGGGAGGCAGCGGAATCCAAGTGTCAACTGCATCCATGAGCTCCATAACTTTTGCTTCCCATTCGGGCTCGCCGTTGAGTGCACCAAGTGCAGAACCACGGATGATAGGAGTGTTGTCTCCGTCATATTCGTAAGCCGAGAGAAGTTCGCGCATCTCCATTTCTACGAGTTCGAGCATCTCTTCGTCGTCTACCATGTCGCATTTGTTCAAGAAAACTACGATACGGGGTACGTTCACCTGACGAGCGAGAAGGATGTGCTCACGCGTCTGGGGCATGGGACCGTCAGTTGCAGCAACCACGATGATAGCACCGTCCATCTGAGCAGCACCAGTTACCATGTTCTTCACATAGTCGGCGTGTCCCGGGCAGTCTACGTGTGCATAGTGACGATTCTTAGTCTCGTACTCAACGTGTGCGGTGTTGATTGTGATACCACGCTCTTTCTCTTCGGGAGCGTTGTCGATCTGGTCGAACGATTTTACTTCTGACAGACCGGCTTTTGCAAGAACTGTAGTGATAGCCGCAGTCAAAGTGGTTTTACCGTGGTCTACGTGACCGATAGTACCAATGTTTACGTGCGGTTTGGTTCTTTCGAATTTCTCTTTAGCCATAACTTTGCTATTTATTTGATTAAATGATTAACTTTCAAGAAGTAACCACGATACCGCAAGGCGCTACCGAGGCTTTGAAATTGTGAAATTTTGGAGCCGATGGCGGGATTTGAACCCGCGACCTCTTCCTTACCAAGGAAGTGCTCTACCCCTGAGCTACATTGGCAATCTTGTTTGTCTTTGAGCGGAAGACGAGGCTCAAACTCGCGACCCTCAGCTTGGAAGGCTGATGCTCTATCAACTGAGCTACTTCCGCAACTATTGCAGTGGGCGAAGATGGATTCGAACCACCGAAGGTATAAACCAGCAGATTTACAGTCTGCCCCATTTGGCCACTCTGGTATTCGCCCTTTTTGAGACAGCATCGAGCAACTCCATCAGTTGTCGCCCATGCCACCGGCGCCGACCATCGTCGTTGCCACGAGGCTTGCCGCCTGCTTTTTCCTTGAGCCTCTTGTCGGATTCGAACCAACGACCCCGAGATTACAAATCACGTGCTCTGGCCAACTGAGCTAAAGAGGCATCTTTCAATTTTCTCTCGCACTTCAACCACGAATTGAGGCTCAAATGCGGTTGCAAAGTTACGCAAAGTTTTTTAATCACCAAACTTTTCCAAATTATTTTTTATCCTTTTTGCAAATTTTTCTCTTCCCACAACGAAAATTCGGCACTCCCACCCCAGCCAATTCACCGCCACAGCCACCCGGAAAATTACACCACCGCCCCACCGCCTCGGCCTCTTGGTACCGTGTAGGGGCTTCAGCCCCGCCACCTCGCCACTTCATCCCACCAACCGCCCCACTGCCTCGACGTCTTGGTCCCGTGTAGTGGCTTTTCCTCGCTACTTCATCCCACCAGCCGCTCGCCAAGCCAACAGCCCAACAGCCCGCGCATTTTTTTTATACGGATTTCGCAGAAAAGCATTACCTTTGCGGTGCGTTTCCGCTCAACGGATCTATCGCAGCGACGTCGTGCCCGCAAGCACCGCGCTTACACATTATTATATAACACTGCTGCCCATGATTAACTACTGCAAAGTTACTCCCGGGACGGCTTTTTTTATTGTTTTTGAACTATGATATTGCAATGTGGCATATTGTTTGCCTTTCTCGCCGTCGGCGAGCTGATTGTGGCCGTCACCGGCGTCCCTGTCCCTTCAAGCATCATCGGCATGCTGCTGCTGACGGCCTCCCTTAAGGCCCGCATCATCAACATCCACCGCGTCGACCGCATCGCCGACTTCCTCGTGCGCAACCTCGGCTTCTTCTTCGTCCCCGCCGGTGTCGGACTCATGAAATGCCTCGACATCATCAAGGGCGACTGGCTCCCCATCGTGGCCGCCACAGTCGTTAGCACGTTCATCATCATCGCCGTCACCGGGTGGGTGCACCAATACACCCGCCGCATCACCTCGGCTTCGTCAAATAAATCATCAAAACACAACAATGGAACTGCTGACTAACAAATACTTCCTCATTGCGCTCACTTTCTGCGTATATGTAGGCACACAGCTGCTGCAACGCCGCACTGGCATCAAACTGCTCAACCCCATACTCTTATCCATCGCCATTCTGATATGCGTGCTCATGGGGGCCGGCATCGACTACGAAACCTATAGCGAAGGGGGCGAATACATCGACTTCTGGCTCAAACCGGCCGTCGTGGCGCTCGGCGTACCGCTCTACCGGCAACTGGAAGCCATCAAGAAACAGATGCTGCCGCTACTGGCCGCCGAACTCGCCGGGTGCGTGGCCGGCGTCGTCTCGGTGGTCATCGTCGCCGACCTGCTGGGCGCCTCGCGCGAAGTGGTCATGTCGCTGGCCCCCAAAGCCGTGACTACTCCTATCGCTATGGAGATTTCGGCCGCTACGGGTGGCATACCGTCGCTGACGGCGGCCGTCGTCGTCTGCACCGGCATCTTCGGCGGAATGGCCGGATTCAGCATGGTGCGCCTCAGCCGCGTCCGCAGCCAGATTGCCACTGGCCTCTCAATAGGCACCGCATCCCACGCCGTGGGCACCGCCGCAGCCATGGAACGCAGCGAACGCTACGGTGCATTCTCATCCCTCGGCCTCACCCTCAACGGCCTCCTCACCGCCCTGCTCGCCCCATTCATCCTCAGCCTGATAGGATACTATTGACGCCACCGCACGACCGCCCGGGTGTTTTTCCGCCAAGCAAAGCATATTATTCGCCGCAAAATTCGTATATTTGCAAGGGAGAGCATAAGCCCTACCGACCGAATATAACGATAATAGCCATATAAAGCACATCTACCGAAATGAACGCAACAATAGCATCGCGCCTCGAAGCGCTACGCAACCAGATGAAAATCAACGGCATTTATGCCACAGTAATACCTCAAATCGACCCGCACCAGAGCGAATACATTGCCGCCCACTGGCAAGTGCGACGCTTCTTGTCGGGCTTCACCGGTTCGGCCGGCGACCTCGTCGTGACCCTCGACAAAGCCCTCCTATGGACCGACTCGCGCTACTTCATCCAAGCCGCCCGCCAGCTCGACGGCACGGAAATAACACTCATGAAGGACGGCCTCGCCGAAACCCCCTCGATAGCGCAATGGCTCGCCACAAACGTCCCCTCCGGACAATACGTGGGCATCGACGGAATGCTCTTCTCCCATGTGGCGTTCAACAACCTGGCCCAAACCCTTGACGCGCACTCCATTGAAGTGGTCACCGACTTCTCCCCCATCGACCGCATTTGGACCGACCGTCCGCCATTGCCTCAGGACAAAATCTTCATCCACGACATCAAATACGCCGGACAAAGCGCCGAAGACAAAATCAGCGCCATCGTCGACAACCTTAAAGCCCGCGGCCTCGACGCCATTCTCATTTCGGCACTCGACGAAATAGCCTGGACCCTCAACATCCGCGGCACCGACGTGAGCTGCAACCCCGTAGCCACTTCATTCCTCTTCATTTCGGCCAAACGCTCCACGCTATTCATCGACCCCGCCAAGACCGACGACGCCACCGAAGCCTACTTACGCAATGCCGGCGTTGTCACCGCCCCCTACGACTCGCTCCTCCAGTTCCTCGAGTCGCTCGCTCAGCAAAAAGTGCTTGTCGATGAGGCTCGTACCGCCGAACGCATATGCTCAGCCTTAGGCCCCAACCGCCGATACGGCTCCTCGCCAATCCCAATGCTCAAAGGCTGCAAAAACGACATACAAGTTGAAGGCACCCGTGCCGCCATGGAACGCGACGGCGCTGCCTTGGTAAAAGCTTTCATAGAAATAGAAAACCGTTTGGCAGCCGCCGAACCCACCACCGAAATCACCGTCGCCGACATCCTGCAAAAACATCGCGCCGCCCAACCGCTCTACTTCGACCTAAGCTTCGACACCATAGCCGGTTACGCCGCCCACGGCGCCATCGTGCACTACTCGGCCACCGACGAAACCAACGCCACTCTGCAACCTTCAGGCCTCCTGCTCATCGACTCGGGCGCACAATACCTCGACGGCACCACCGACATCACCCGCACCATTGCCCTCGGCACCCCCACAGCACAGGAAAAAAGCGACTTCACCCTCGTCATGAAAGGTCACATAGCCCTGGGCACCGCAATATTCCCCGAAGGCACCCGCGGCGCACAGCTCGACGCCCTCGCTCGCCAATTCCTCTGGAAACACGGCCTCAGCTACCTCCACGGCACCGGCCACGGCGTAGGCCACTTCCTCAACGTCCACGAAGGCCCGCAAAGCATCCGACTCAACGAAAACCCGACGCCGCTCACCCCGGGCATGATAACATCCAACGAACCAGGCATCTACCGCGAAGGCGTACATGGCATCCGCTGCGAAAACTTGGTGCTCACCGTGCCCGCATTCTCCACCGAATTCGGCCGCTTCCTCAAATTCGAAACCCTCACGCTATTCCCCTTCGACCGCAACCTCTTCGACCTCTCGATGATGACGCCCGACGAAATACGATGGGTCAACGAATACCACGCCACCGTCTACGCTCGCCTTGCCCCACACCTCTCCACCGACGAACAGCAATGGCTCCGCGAACGCACTCTTCCCCTCTGATTACCACACCATTAACCCCATAAAACCCTCTTACACAACATGGCACTTATAGTACCGGTACGCGGATTTACCCCGAAAATGGGCGACAACTGCTTCCTCGCCGAAAACGCCACCATAGTGGGCGACGTCGTCATGGGCAACGACTGCTCCGTATGGTTCAACACCGTCATACGCGGCGACGTCAACTCCATACGCATCGGCGACTGCGTCAACATACAGGACGGCTCCGTCCTCCACACCCTCTACCAGAAATCGACCATCGAAATCGGCAACCACGTGTCGATAGGCCACAACGTAGTGATACACGGCGCCAAAATCCACGACTACGCCCTCATAGGCATGGGAGCCGTGGTGATGGACGACGCCGAAGTAGGCGAAGGCGCATTGGTAGCCGCCGGATCCGTTGTCCTCTCCCGCACCAAGATAGGCCCCAACGAGCTATGGGGCGGAGCTCCCGCCAAGTTCATCAAAATGGTAGAGCCCGAAAAAGCCCGCGAAATGAACATCAAAATAGCCCACAACTACCTCATGTACTCCTCCTGGTACGCCACCCCCGACATCGACCCCACCGCCCAAGGCTAAACATAGCTTATTATCCCCACTCTGGTTTCATACCCAAGGTTGCCTTTATATAACCACATCTGGCTTTACATAACCGTTGCCTTTATATAACCCTTCTGGCTCATGGCGGTAGATATTCAATTTTCGCAATCTTATCATTGGCTGAGTTCATGGATTTTAGCCAATGTGATTCAACTTGCTACCCAGGATTTCTGTGAACGCTTCGTAGATTATAACATGGATCCTGGGCGACGCTTATATGACCAGATGGTGATGGCGGCAAGGTGTGTGGTGGCCAACATCGCAGAAGGCTCATCCCGACATTCTACATCGGTAGAGTCAGAAATGCGACTGCTCGACGTGGCAAGAGCGAGCAACGACGAGCTACAAGGCGACATATTTAATTTCCTCCTGCGGAAAAAGGCCGACGTTTGGGCAATCGGTAACACCGACCGCGAAACAATCTGGCAAATGAGGCTCGATACGCCACAATATACCAATAGCTACCTGCACGACGCAGCTTTGCATATACTTGCGCAGAAAAGCAAATTCGACCAGTGGCTTGAAAACGACAACCCCGAGATAGTAGCCAATGCATTATTAATATTATGCCTCAGGGAAAACAGGATGCTCCAAGCTCAGATACAACACCAGCTCGCAAATTTCCGGCAAAAAGGAGGCTTCACTGAAAACATGACGGCCGAGCGGCTGGAAGCCCGAAAAGCCCAAGCCTCGTCAAACGCAGCCCCCTCATGCCCCAAATGCGGCAAACCGATGTTGAAACGCATGCAGAAAAAGGGACAGATGCACGGACGGGAGTTCTGGGGATGCAGCGACTACCCCAAATGCAACGGCATCATGCCGCTCACCCCGGATTAACCCCGACCACGCTTCCCCCGACCACGCTCAAATCTCTCGATTAATCCCGATTAATCCCCGGCCATTTCAATTTTCTCTCGATTAATCCCGATTTCTCTCGATTAATCTCGATTAATCCCGATGATTACCGATTAATTCCCGGCCATTCCTGTTTCCTCCCGATTAATCGAGATTTATCCCGATTGTCCCGATTTATCCCGATTTATTTTGTATCTTTGCAAACGATGGGACGACTTCTCTCAATCGACTACGGTAGGCGTCGCTGCGGCATCGCAGTGACCGACACCTTGCGCATCGTGGCATCGGGCCTTGCCACGGTCGACACTTCGCGGCTCGTAGCCTTCGTCAAAGACTACGTGGCACGCGAACCAGTCGACGCCATCATCGTGGGCTACCCCACCACCATGCGCGGCGAAGAATCCGACTCCATGCGCTACATACGCCCCGGCATCGGCCAGCTGCGTAAGGCGCTCCCCGGTATGGAAATAATATTCTTCGACGAACGCTTCACCTCGGCCATCGCCCACCGAGCCATGCTCGACGGCGGCATGAAGAAAATGGCACGCCGCGACAAAGCCATCGTCGACGAAATCTCCGCCACCATAATCCTCAACGACTACCTGCAGAGCCGACAATACAACAGCCTGCCATGAAGCCCCACCGGGCATCCCCCTCCTCTCCGACATCCCTACGACAACAACATATATAACCATTACATATACTATCCATCCCTTAGATTAACTACTCTTACGATATGAATCTTCCGGTATATCTCTACGGCCACCCGGTGCTTCGCGAAATCGCCGACGACGTAACGCCCGACTACCCCGACCTCAAAACCCTCATCGCCGACATGTTCGAGACAATGTACACCTCTGAAGGCGTTGGCCTTGCCGCCCCGCAGATTGGCAAAAGCATCCGCCTCGTGGTCATCGACGCCGACCCCGTCGCCGAATCTTTCCCCGACTGCGCCGGCAAGAAACTCGTGCTCATAAACCCCGAAATCGAAGTGCTCGACGGCGACAAAGTGACACGCGCCGAAGGCTGCCTCAGCCTCCCCGGCCTCTCCGAGGACGTCAAACGCGTTGAAAACATACGCCTCAACTGGCTCGACGAAAACTTCGTGGAGCACGAAGAGGTTATCACCGGCTTCCTCGCCCGCATCGTGCAGCACGAATGCGACCACCTCGAAGGCATGGTCTACATCGACCACATATCCCCCATTCGCAAACAGATGATACGCCGCAAACTCGCCAACATCGTCGAGGGACGTGTAAGCTGCGAATACCCCGTGCGCTACGCACCGCGCCGACGCAAATAATTCACAATCCACAATTTCGCGCAACAAAGCCGACCACCCAATCCACCAATTGTCAAAACATGAATTAAACCACATTAATATGGCCGACGACAAAAAAATAATCTTTTCGATGGTAGGCGTCTCAAAAACCTACCCACCTCAGAAACAAGTACTTAAAAACATATACCTCTCCTTCTTCTACGGAGCCAAGATAGGCATCATAGGCCTCAACGGTTCGGGTAAGTCCTCGCTGTTGAAAATCATAGCCGGCATCGACAAGGACTACCAGGGCGAAGTGGTATTCTCCCCAGGCTACTCCGTGGGCTACCTCGAACAGGAACCGCAATTGGATCCGTCGAAAACCGTCATCGAAGTGGTGCGCGAAGGCGTGCAACCCATCATGGACCTCCTCGCCGAATACGACAGCGTCAACGCCGCCTTCGGCGACCCCGACGTGCTCGAGGACCCCGACAAGATGGACGCCCTATTGGCTCGCCAAGCCGAACTGCAAGACAAACTTGACGCCGCCGACGCCTGGAACATCGACTCCAAACTCGAACGCGCCATGGACGCACTGCAATGTCCGCCCGACGACCAACCCGTCAACACCCTCTCCGGCGGCGAACGTCGCCGCGTTGCCCTCATACGCCTGCTCCTCCAGCAACCCGACGTGCTGCTGCTCGACGAACCTACCAACCACCTCGACGCCGAGTCAATCGACTGGCTCGAGCAACACCTCCAGCAATATCCCGGCACCGTAATCGCCATCACCCACGACCGCTACTTCCTCGACCACGTTGCCGGCTGGATTCTCGAACTTGACCGCGGCGAAGGCATCCCCTGGAAGGGCAACTACTCCTCTTGGCTCGACCAGAAAACCAAACGCATGGTCCAGGAAGAGAAACAGGCATCCAAACGCCGCAAGACCCTCGAACGCGAACTCGAATGGGTACGCATGGCCCCCAAGGCACGCCAAGCCAAAGGGAAAGCGCGTCTTAACTCCTACGACCGCCTCCTCAACGAGGACCAAAAACAGAAAGAGGAACGCCTCGAAATATTCATCCCCAACGGCCCGCGCCTCGGCAACAAGGTAATCGAAGTCAGCAATCTCAGCAAATCGTTCGGCCGCAAGCACCTCTTCAACGACCTGACATTCTCCCTCCCGCCCAACGGCATAGTAGGCGTCATCGGACCAAACGGCGCCGGCAAGACCACCCTCTTCCGCCTCATCATGAAGCAAGAACAGCCCGACTCCGGCTCCTTCGAAGTAGGCGACACCGTGAAAATAGCCTACGTCGACCAAACCCACCACGACCTCTTGCCCGACAAATCGGTCTACGAAGTCATCTCGCAAGGCGTTGAATCATTCCGCATGGGCGGCCGCGACGTCAACGCACGCGCCTACCTCTCGAAATTCAACTTCACCGGTGCCGACCAAGAAAAGAAAATCGGAGTGCTCTCCGGTGGCGAACGCAACCGCCTGCACCTCGCCATGGCGCTCAAAGAAGAAGGCAACGTGCTCCTGCTCGACGAACCCACCAACGACATCGACGTCAACACGCTCCGAGCCCTCGAGGAAGGCCTCGACGACTTCGCCGGTTGCGCCGTCGTCGTTAGCCACGACCGCTGGTTCCTCGACCGCATCTGCACCCACATCCTCTCCTTCGAAGGCGACGGCAACGTAGTGTGGTACGAAGGCTCCTACAGCGACTACGAAGAATACAAACGCCGCCTCAACGACGGCAAAGAACCACCCCGCCGCCGCTACCGCAAACTCATGGAGTAACCCCAATTTCCTGACACATTCGAGCTGACATCAGCAGTCACACTCCTATAAAGGCTAAAAATCAGGCAAAAAATAGAAAGAAAGCGAAAGAATTTTGCAATTCTTTCGCTTTCTAATTATCTCACCAAACACTAAGGCAGTCAGCCACAGAAAAATGTGACTGACTGCTTTCGTTATACTAATTTCGCTCTGTACAGTAATTTTGTTTTTTAGCAAGCCTTTACTTGGCGTAAAAATTTCAGGCAAAATCAATACTTATATTGAGTTTACCGCCAAGACCTCGTTCCACAATATCAAACAATGTACGGAGTGTAATATTCTCACCATCAGTTTCAACTTTCGAAATGAAAGTTCGTTTTTTATTCACTTTCTCGGCGAGTTGAGATTGAGTAAGATGCTGTGATTCCCTTGCCGCACGGATTTTCAAACCGATACGGAGCGCTTCAAGTTCATTTTCAAGTCTGTCGCGCTCAGGCATGCCTACTTCTCCATAAAAGCGAGTCTTAATCACATCAAGTGACTTTATGTTATCTGCTGTTGCTTGCTTTTTCTTCATAATATTCATTCATTAGTTTTATTGCCCGCTCTATCTCAACTGCCGGCGTTTTTTTGCGTTTTCCTTTGAAATCCAGAAAGCAAATGTAACTTAAAAATTACATTTCTACAAAAATATCAACGAATAATTTAAATAAAAGTTTTTAGCATATATACAACAGAACAGGAGAACAGTCGCGGTAATGATTTTGCGATGCTGTTCTCCTGTTAATAATTATCTAAGAAGCGTAATCATGCTTTGTTGCGGCGGGAGCGCCAGTAGCCTGTCATCTGTTCGAGGGTCTTGCCTTTGGTTTCGGGCACGAGACGCAGCACGAACCATGCGGCTATGAGGCATATGAAGCCGTAGAGGGCGTAGGTGAACACATGGCCGAAGTTGTCGCCCATGGAGCCGAGCTTCATGTTGTACATCGGGATGAATGTCGACGACACTATGAAGTTGAATATCCACTGGAAGGCCACGGCTATAGCAATGGCCACGCTGCGTATGGTGTTGGGGAATATCTCGGAGATGAGCACCCAGCATATCGGGCCCCACGAGAACATGAAGCATGCCGAATATATCATGATGGCTGCTACCGACACTATTGGCGGTAACGCCACGATGTTGGGCAACGCCACACCGAAGGCGCCGACGGCCATGCCTATCGACCCGGTGATGAGCAACGGCTTGCGCCCCCAACGCTCCACGGTGAAGATTGCCAACACGGTGAAGGCAATGTTGATGACGCCCATGATGACGGTCTGCACCATGGGGTCGCCCATGCCCATCGACTCGAAGATGCGCGGCGCATAGTAGAGCACGGCGTTGATACCGATGGCCTGCTGGAACACCGACAGCAAGATGCCTACAAACACCACCATGATGCCGAAGGAGAAGAGCCGCTCGTTTTTCACACTCGTGGTGGCCTTGATTTCCGATAGTATCTCGCGAGCCTTCGCCGCTCCGTTGATGCGAGCCAGCACATAGAGCGCCTCGTCGTCGCGCCCCTTGAGGGCAAGGAAACGGGGCGACATAGGCACGAAGCACACCAAGACAATGAATGCCCCAGCCACAAATGCCTCGCTGCCAAACATATATCGCCACCCTGTCTCGACTGTCCACTGTGCCTCGGTGGGATATATCTGCTCGGCTATCTGCTGCACGGTAGGCTGCAGGTGGTCGCCAAGTATGAGCGTATTCACCACATACACAACGAGTTGGCCGAAGATGATGGCAAACTGGTTCCACGACACTAAGGCGCCGCGCTTGTCGGCGGGAGCCACCTCGGCAATGTACATCGGGCACACTGCCGATGCCAAGCCCACGCCTATGCCGCCTATGATACGGTAGAAATTGAACATATACATAAGGCCGAGCGACGGGGTGCCATGCTCGAAGAACAGAAATTCGGGGCAGAAGCTACCCAAAGCCGACACGAAGAAGAACACACCGGCGATGAGCAACGAACGCTTGCGCCCGAAGCGCGACGCGAAGATGCCCGATAGAGCCGAACCTATGATGCAGCCTATCAGGGCACTCGACGAGGTGATGCCGTGCATGGTGTCGGTGTAGGTGAAGTCGGAAGCGCCCGAGAAAAACGCTTGCAACCCTTTCTCCGCACCCGAGATGACGGCGGTATCGTAGCCGAAAAGCAGGCCGCCGAGCACCGCCACAGCCACGATGCCGTAGAGGTAGCCCATCGACCCTTTTTCCGATATATTTTGATATTTACTCATGGTATTGATTGTGTATTCACATAAAAATCCATATTGTAGGGACGCGATACATCGCGTCAGCATCCTGATGGCTTAACGCGCTAAATATATGCACTTTAGTGCGGACGCGATATATCGCGTCCCTACAATCCGATGGTTTATACATACATATTTACGATGGCTTCGTAAAGCTCCTGCTTGCCCGAAGTCTGCTTAGGCTCACCGGCTTTCTTAGCGTAGGCCACGATATCTTCGAGGGTCAACTTGCCATCTTCGAAGTCCTTGCCGGTGCCGGCGTCGAACGATGCGTAGCGGTCGGCAAGCATCTTCTTGTAGGGTGATTTCTCGAGGATGTCGGCGGCAGAGAGGAGCGCACGAGCCATGGCGTCCATACCGGCGATGTGGGCGATGAAGATATCCTCAAGGTCGGTAGAGTTGCGGCGCGTCTTGGCATCGAAGTTCGTACCGCCGTTGCCCAATCCGCCATTGCGTATGATTTGCATCATAGCCTGAGTAAGCTCATAGTTGTCGATGGGGAACTGGTCGGTATCCCAGCCGTTTTGGTAGTCGCCGCGGTTGGCGTCGATCGAACCGAGCATGCCGTTGTCGACAGCCACGGCGAGCTCGTGCTCGAAGGTGTGGCCGGCAAGCGTGGCATGGTTCACCTCGATGTTCACTTTGAAGTCCTTGTCCAAACCGTGGGCTTTAAGGAAGCCGATGACGGTTTCGGTGTCAACGTCGTATTGGTGCTTCGACGGTTCCATGGGCTTGGGCTCGATGAGGAAAGTGCCGGTGAAGCCCTTGGCACGGGCATAGTCGCGCGCCATGGTGAGCATGGTGGCAAGATGCTCCTTCTCGCGCTTCTGGTCGGTGTTGAGAAGGCTCATATAACCTTCGCGGCCGCCCCAGAACACGTAGTTGGTGCCGCCGAGGGCTATGGTAGCGTCGATAGCGTTTTTGATTTGAACGCAAGCGCGGGCCACGACGTCGAAATCGGGATTGGTGGCGGCGCCGTTCATGTAGCGGGCGTGGGAGAACACGTTGGCTGTGCCCCACAGGTTCTTGATGCCGGTGGCTGCCATCTTCTCTTTTATGTAGGCCACAACGGCTTTGAGGTTAGCCTCATATTCTTCGATGGAGTTGCCTTCGGCCACGAGGTCGACATCGTGGAAGCAGAAGTATTCGATACCCATCTTCGTCATAAATTCAAAACCGGCGTCGACTTTCTGTTTAGCAAGCTCAACGGGGTCGGTAGTGCCCTGGTTCCACGGGAATTTCTTAGTGCCGCCGCCAAACTGGTCGCCACCTTCGGCGCAGAGGGTGTGCCACCAAGCCATGGCAAATTTCAACCAATCTTTCATCGGTTTGCCAAGCACTATGCGTTCGGCATCGTAGTAGCGGAATGCTAAGGGATTGTATGACTCTGTTCCTTCAAATTTAATTTTTCCTACTGAGGGAAAATATTCTTTAGTTGCCATAAGAAAAATGTGTTTATGTTATTTATTATTAGTTTATTATCATCGTAGAAAGAAAGCCGTGACTAACTGTTGAGCGTGGCGTTGAGCACTGCTTTCCAGCGGTCGTAGGCCTCGAGGTAGGGGGTACGGTCGGGCGCAGGAGCTATCTCGCCGATAAGTTGCAGTGACTCAAAGGCTTCGGCGGCATCTTTATAGATACCGGCGCCAATACCGGCACCGCGGGCGGCGCCCACCGAACCGTCGGTTTCGTAGAGGCGTATGGTGGCACCCGACACCGATGCGAGCGTGTCGCGGAATATCGGCGATAGGAACATATTGGCGTTGCCAGCTGATATACAGTTGATTGACATACCTATGCTCTGCATTATCTCCATACCGTACATGAACGAGAAGACGATGCCTTCCTGGGCGGCGCGCATGATGTGACGGCGGTCGTGGATATTGAAGTTGACACCGTGGACCGAACAGCCCGTCTCGCGGTTTTGCAATACGCGTTCGGCACCGTTGCCGAAAGGCAGTATGGTGACACCGGCGCTGCCCACGGGCACTTCGGCGGCGAGGTCGTTGATGGCGGCGTAACTGCAGTCGGCGGGCGCCACGTTGCGTTTAATCCATGAATTGAGTATGCCGGTGCCGTTGATGCAAGTCATTACGCCGATACGGGTCTGGTTCGCCGAGTGGTTGACATGGGCGAAGTTGTTGACACGCGAGAGGCTGTCGTAGTCAACAGTGCCGTTGATACCGTAGACCACACCCGACGTACCGGCCGTGGATGCCACTTGTCCCGGCTCCAAGACGCCAAGCGACAGGGCATTGTTGGGTTGGTCGCCGGCGCGGTAGGTCACGGGGGTGCCTTCGGCAAGCCCCAGTTCGGCTGCCACGGCGGCAGTGACTACGCCCTGGTTGCAAAATGTCGACTTTATCTCGGGCAATATGCCGGCGTCGTAGCCGTAGTAGTCGAGGAGGAAATGCGCTGGGGCATTCTCCTTGAAGTCCCAGAGCATGTATTCGGAGAGGCCCTCGGGGTTGGTGCAAATCTCGCCGGTCAACCGGTAGGCTATGTAGTCGCCGGGGAGCATCACTTTGTATATCTTGTCGAAGATGTCGGGCTCGTTCTCCTTGACCCACTGCAACTTAGCGGCAGTGAAATTGCCAGGAGAATTGAGCAGGTGGTTGAGGCAGGTGACGGCGCCGATTTCGGCGAACGCTTTCTCACCGTAGGGCACGCCACGCGAGTCGCACCATATAATGGCGTCGCGCAACACGTTGCCAGCGCGGTCGATAGCCACCAATCCGTGCATCTGGTAAGAAATACCTATCGCTTTGATATCCACAGGATTGACCTTCGACAGCGACAACACCGAGGCGGTGACTGCCTTGACGTAGCGCCACCAATCGGCGGGCGACTGCTCAGCCCATCCGCTACGCAACGCCTTGATAGGCGCTTCGCTATGGGGATAGAAATCGGTGGCCACGGTGCGGCCCGATTCCACTTCTACTAATGATGCTTTGACCGACGACGAACCTACGTCGTAACCGAGTAAATACATGGCAATATAAGGATTTAGTGTTGTTAGGATGCTTGTTTTAGTTATGCTAATGCTTTATAGTTAGGCGATTGGCTTGCGATGCCCATAAAGAGCACGATATAGAAATCACACTCAACGGCTCGACGCATATCGCCGCTTTTTGTTTTAAGCAAATTTAGCAAGAATTGGCCGTGGGATATATAAATAATTCACCTATTTATAGCCGATTTGCAAAAAACTTGACGCAAATTTGCGCTTTGGTCGCAAAAATGTGCGCATTTGACGCAAAAGGGCTACCGCAGCGTGGAACCGCGGTGCGACCTGCTACATAGCTGCGGCATGCCGCAGGCATTGGCCTACCAGACGACGCCACATGGCCGGCAAAGTTCTACATAGCTGCGGAATGCGAACCGGCAGTGGCCTACCAGGCGACGGCAGGTGGCGGCATTGGCCTACCAGGCTATGACTACGGCCGCGCTCTCCAACTCGGTGGAGGCGATGGGTGGTTTGATTTTGCTCACCCTGACGGTGCCGCCGGCGATTTGCGGGAATTTTGCGACGAGGGCTTTATGGAGACGGTAGGCCACATGTTCGAGAAGCTGCGAGGGGGTGGCGTTGACCTCGCGCACCACGGCCACGATGTCGGCATAACTCAGAGTCAAGGATATATCGTCGGAGTCGGCGGCGGCAATCCACGGCACGGCCACCTCCACGTCGTAGGCAAAGATGTTGCCGATGCGCCGTTCCTGCGGGAATACACCGTGATAGCCTCTGAGTTTCAATCCGTTGACTTGTATTTTCGTTGTCATGTCTTTATCTTTTTGGTGGGTAGGTAGTTATGTTCTGCTTCGGCGACCGGTTATCATGGTTTTGAGCGCCACGAACGCCCCTATAGCGCTGACTGCGGCTATGATAGCCGGGACGAGGCGCAATCCCTCGACACGCGCCCACGCCGCCACTGCTGTTACAACCGCGGCCGCAATGGCCATCACGGCAACACGGCGAGTGATGCGCATACGGTATCGGCGGAAGTACACTATTCCGGTGATTACCACATAGATAGCATACCAAGCGGTGTAGGCTATGCCCAAACCGTAGAGACCGCCATATCGATAACCTATATAACTGAGTATTAGGAATGTAGCACCGCTAAGACTCTCGGTGACGAGGTAGACGCGTCCATCGCCTCGCGCCAGCAACGTGTAGGCCATGCACCACGACACGGCTCGGAAGATGGTGCCTGCCAATGCCGCGTTGACATATGTAGCCGCGGGCATAAAGTCTTCGCTATAAAGCAGTTGGATAATCACATCGTCGAGCGCCATCATCAGAGTGGCACCCGGCACCACCACCAACACCGCCACCATGATTTCGTGGCTCACGAAGGTCGACACCCGTTTTGCCGACGCTTGCACCTTACTAATACGTGGGAAAAATTCAAAACCTATGGCCGTAAAAAGTAATCCAAGGTACTTATTTACAATGGTATAACCGGCCTGGTACTGCCCCACTTCGCCTATGCCGGCCTCAAGGTTGAGATAGGCCATGAAGATGTAGTTGACAGCCATGGCGATGAATATCGACAGCGTCATGTAGATGCCGAGGGTGACGAAGTCCTTGCCTTCGGCCACCAATTGCCGGGGTGACAGGCGCGGCGCATCGGCCGCAGTAGCTCCGCCTATCTTCCTCTCTTTTAGCAGGTAAACGGCAATGGCCTGGCAGGCGAAGTAGGCCACAATCGACCATACAATGCTCTCCTCGCCCATATAGTAGAACAATGGCACCGAGATGGCAAGTCCGCCGAGCGTGCCATACACCGTGGCTTTGGCCATGCGGTTGAGCCGCTCCATGCCTTGCATCACAGCCAATTCGCCATTGGTGACGGCGGAGAGCATCACGGCGATGGAGAGGATTACAAAACCGATGGTAAACTGTTCATTACCAAATGTTAAGCTACTGAGGAACGGTGAAAAGACGAGTGTGAGGAAAGCGCCGGCGATACCGAGGAGCCACGACCAGCATCTCACGGCCGCCACAATGCGGCGCAGGGCGGAGCTGTCGGTGGCCGCAGCTATATTGCGTACCGGACTTTGACGGATGCCCAACTGGGTGAGGGTGGTGATAGCGTCGATGGCGGTGTTGAAAAGCCCGAAGAGCCCCACGCCGAGGGTGCCGAGCCAAAGGGCGACGAGCTTGGTGCGGACGATGCCGCAACCGATGCTCACGAGCTGCACCCACGAGAATAGCCACATGGTCTTGACCACCTTGCCGGAGGTATTGCCACCCACCTTGCGGGGCGCGCCAGCTTCTGCTTTGCCTGGAGTGCCAACATCTACCTTGCTGGGCGCGCCGGCTTCTGCTTTGCCGGCCACACTTACTCCTGCCTTGCCCGGGGTGGTGCCGCCTTCGCTTTTCATCGCAGCCATTTTTCGGGGTCCTCCCTGGTTATGTTGTCGACGGTGACTATCTTGCGGATTTCGAAATGGAGGATGGAGCGGTCGTTGTCGGTTGCGTCAACATACACTGTACCAATGCTTTGTCCTGCCTTTACCTTGTCGCCGGTGCGCACCGAAATCGTTCCGAGGTTGGCGTAGATGGTGACGTAGCGGCCATGGCGTATCATGACCACGGTGTTATAGCCGT
Source organism: Bacteroidales bacterium (assembly GCA_029218425.1). Classification (GTDB taxonomy): domain Bacteria; phylum Bacteroidota; class Bacteroidia; order Bacteroidales; family Muribaculaceae; genus JAGBWK01. The sequence goes on from JAQXRH010000016.1 coordinate 28,312, forward strand.
CGGGGAGGGTGATGGCCGACACTTCGCCGTCGAACACGCATTTCACAGTGGCGCCGCGCGATGACTGTATGTCAAGCCCGGCATTGTCGGTGACCACGTTCTTGTTGACGGCATGGGGCTGCACGCCAAAGCGGCGCACTATGGTGTGGGGGTTGACGGGATAAGGCAGGCGACCTTTGTTGGCGGCGAAATCCGACGACAGCGCCGGCGTTGACTCCTTGGTGTCAGGCTTCTTGGTATCAGGCTTCTTGGTATCCGGTTTCTTGGTATCCCGCTTCTTAGTATCGGGTTTCTTGGTATCCGGCTTTTTGGTGTCGGGTTTCTTGGTCGATTTGGTATCATCGGGAGTGGCGGACTTGTCGGGTTTCTGCGCCTTCGCATCCTTTTCAGCCTTGGCACGGCGTTCTTCCTCCTCCTGTTTTCTGCGCTCTTCCGCCTCCCGTTTTTTACGTTCTTCTTCCTCGCGTTGCTTGCGTTTCTGTTCCTCGAGGAGGGCCTTACGCTGCTCCTCCTTGATTATTCTATCGAGTTCACGGTCAAGCTCTTTGGCTTGGCGTTGCTGTTCCTTAAGTATCTTTTTGAGGTCGCGTTCCTTTCCTTTGAGCGATGTGACGATGTTGTTGGCCTCGGTGGTGCGCTGCGAGAGTTCGGCATGGCGCATCGACAATCGCATGGCGAGCTCGCGGTTCTGCACCATCAGCGAGTCGACATAACGGCGCCGCTCGTCCAAGAGGGCCTTGACACCGATTATCTGGTCGACTTTGCGCTGGCGCCAGCGGGTGAACTGCTTTAAGGCGTTGGCTCGGCGCAATGCCTGGGTGAACGACTCCGATGAGAAAATGAATGCCAGATTGCTCATGGCCGAACGGTTGCGGCGCGATTTCCGCAGTATGTCGGCGAAAACGCGCTGAAGCTCAGAGAGTTTGCCGTCGAGCACTTTGATGGAATCGTTGGCGGCTTTGGCGACGACGGCGAGCGAGTCGATAGAGGCTTGCAGCTGCGTTATCGACGCGTTGATGGTCTGCGCCTCGGCTTGCAACTTGTTGAGGTCGTTGAGTTTAGATTTAAGCTGGCGGGTGTTTTCCTTGATTTCGGCGTCGGTTTGCTTGATTTTTTGCTCGGTGACCCGTTGCTGCTGCCTTACGTTTTTCGACGTGCGTTGCTTTGCCCCGCCCTCGCTAAACGAGACCAGGCATACTAACACTAAACCGATTATTAACAGGACTTTCCTCATTACAACTCACATCTTGGCATGACATCAGCGGCAGCGTTGCCGCAAGCCACACAAAGATAATAAAAAAATCAAACACCGCGCGCCATGTCGCCAATAATTTTTCACCAATAATGGCGAACGGCCGTCAATGAAGAAAACAGGTCGTGAAATATCGGGCAAGCTCCCATCACGCACAACGCCACCGCATCGCATCGAAAGCGGCAATACCGCGGCTCTATTCGTAGCCCACGGCGAAGCGACAGCGTTGCCGTGGGGCGCATCGGGTCGGTCAGCCAAAAGGTTATGGCCGCCTTAATACTCCGTATTCTTGAAGAAGTCGACATCGACATGGCCGGCGTCGGCTTCGTCGTTGAAGCAGAACACCCCTACGCGGTTGCCGCGATAGTTGCCCCATTTAAGCTGATAATCAGTGCCAAAGGGGGTGTAATGCTTGCCGTCGAGACTGTAATAGTAGTGCGAGAGCCCGTTGCGATCCCATTGCGATTTGAGCCATATCTTCTTTTTCGTAATCTCCTGACCCACAACGGCCGAGGTGTCATTGGTCTTAAATTCGATGTACTTTTTGCCATCCTTCATCCTTACTCCGAGATAGCTGTTGTCCTGCGAGAATTGGCATATACCGGCTATCTGCCCGTCGGCCATGCCGGAGATGTCGAGGAGGATTTCGGCGGAGCCTTCATACTGTATGACGCGGTAGGCCAACGTGTTGCCGGCCTTCATGATATTGCCTTTCTCCACCGGGCGGAATGCCTTGAGGCGCAGCCACCCCTTGCGGTCGGTAAGCGAATAATAGTCGGCACGCGGCTGATAGTTCCACTGGAAGTGTGGCTTAATAGTCTTTGAGTCAAACTGTTCCGATGCCGTGTAGTCCGACTTCGACATAGGCAGGTCGGGCTTGGCGACGCGCCATTGCATGGTCCCGATACCGTCGTCGCCCACATTTCCAATCACGGGCCAGCCATCAATCCACGTCACGGGGAGCAGCGTTCCGAGACGTCCGCCCCAGTCGCCACGGCCATGGTGGGTGAAGAAATACCATTTCCCCGGTTCGCCCTCTATGATGCCGCCCTGGTTGGGTTCGTGCAGATGATAGTCGGCATGGTTGAGCTGACGCTCTTCGGCGGCACTAAATCCGTCCTGCATGTTGCGGGTGCGGCGTGCCACTACGTATCGTCCGATGCCTTCGATATGTTCGCTGAAAACGAGATAATACCATTCGCCCACCTTAATGAGCTTGTTGGCCTCGCGCCAGTCGCCCTCGTTGACGAGCTTGGCCTCCTCCTTTGCTATGCTCTTGCCGTCGGCCGACATGGGCCACAGGTAGGTCTTGTAGTTGTCGGCAAAACGGGTGCCGACGAACCAAGCCCTGCCCTGGTCGTCCCATATTGCGGAACAGTCGTCCCACCCCGGGCCTTCGAGCAGACAAGTAAGCGGTTCCCACGGGCCTTCGGGCGAGGGCGCCGACGTAGAGAAAAATCCCTCGTCGGGGGTGCCGAAGAAGATATAAAAACGTCCGTCGTGGTAACGGATGGAGCCGGCCCACACTCCGCGGGCATAGCGGTCCATGACATCCCAGTTGAGCGCCGGGCCTATCTGCGTGAGGTCCACGATGTTGGTTATCAATTGCCAGTTGACAAGGTCGGTGGAACGCATGAGCGTCACACCCGGGGAGAACTGGAATGTGGAGGTGATGGCATAATACGTGTCGCCCACCTTTATGCAGTCAATGTCGCTGTAGTCGGCAGGCAATATCGGGTTGATGTAAGTGCCGTCGTGCTGGTCACCCCATGTGGTCCATTTGCCCCATTCCTGCTCGATGTCATCGGCAGGCGATGCCACCGCGGCCGACATGGATGCCACGGCAAAGAGAGAGCACAGCATGGCTCTCCCGTAATTTTTTCCGGTGATGAATGATTTGATCATGTTAGGTTGTTAAGGTTGTTTGAGATACTTGCTGCACTTACGGCAGTCCGCAGCCGATATGCAAATGTAGCAAATGATTGCATGATATGCAACATCCGTTTTAACATTTGTCTGATTTATAGACGTTCACCTTCAAACAAACACAAAACTACACTTTTAGGCTTCATTCTGAAACTTCGCTTTGTGTTTACCCAAAAAAAGGTTAAATTTGTAGGCGACAAAATATGCGTGTTTGACGCGCATCAGTCTCCAAAAAGGCATATCATATTTTTATCTACTTACATTTTTACTAATTTTTATCAATTTAACTGAATGAAAAAATTTCATTTATGTCTGCTTGGATTGCTGACAACGCTTCCCGCATGGAGCGCAGGCAGCAAGGCCACAGTCACGACCAGTCCGTCGCCGGCAGTCACCGACAGGGCGCTGCAGGTGACAATCACAACCGATGATTTCGGCCCGGAGGTCTACTGCTACACCTGGTGCGCCGACATCAACGGCGGCTCGAAATCGCCCTGGCAATGGAGCGAAGTGCACACCGACAAATTCCGCATGTCGGGCAGCAACGGTGTCTACACCATCAGCATCGCCAGCATCAAAGAATTCTACAGTCTGAGTGACGACGAGCTTTCGGGCCTTAAAAAGCTCGGATTTATAGCCAAAACCGTCTCAGGTGCCCAGACCGACGACTGCTACATCGTTGTAGAGCAGGGAAGCGGCAAAGCATACTCGGGCGGCGAAGGCACGGCAGCAAATCCTTACGTCATCGCCTCAGCCGCCGATCTGACCGCACTCACCTCAACGGCCGACGACTGGAACGCGTATTTCCGTCTCGACGACGACATCGATGCCTCTTCGGTGACGGGCATGGTCGGTTCGGCAGCCAATCCCTTCAAAGGCCACTTCGACGGCAACGGCCACACTATCGCCAACTACAAGGCCACAGGCCGCGGCACAGGCTCTGCTACAGGTCTGTTCGCAGCCATTGACGGAGCTTCAATCCACGACCTCGGCGTAGTCAACGCCAAGGTAAGCGGCGACACATACACCGGCATTCTCACCGGCCTTGCCAAAAGCGGCTCGATAGAACGCTGCTTCACCACCGGCGAGGTCAGCGGCACATCGGTATGCGTGGGCGGACTCGTGGGCGACAACGCCGGCGCCGTCATCACCGACTGCTATTCGACAGCCACAGCCGACAACCGCGACGATTACGCCACCGGCGGTCTTGCAGGCAAAAACTCCGGCACAATCACCAACACCTACGCCACCGGCGATGTGATGGGATTCGATTACGCCGGCGGACTCGTGGGCGCCAACTACGGTTCTGTCAGAAATTCGGTCGCTCTCAACGCCTCTGTTACATCGGCCAGCGACTATGCCGCACGCTTCGGAGGCAACAACAACAGCCGCAACACCTCGACAGGCAACCACAGCTGGGACAATATCGCTGCCGGACACATCAGCTGGACCGACTTCGGCGACCACGCCGACACGCGCAGCGCCGACCAGATAGCCGATTTCAACACATTCAGCTCAATGACCGGATGGGACTTCGACAATGTGTGGGAATGGCGCACCGACAACGGCCACAGCTATCCCGCCCTCCGCGGCATCGGGGCGCAGACATGCACTCTGCCCGAAGCTCTCTACAGTGCCCTAAGCGGCATCGGTGACATCACGGACAGCAACAGCGCGGACTTTGTCACAGCAGGGCCCAACCCCACTCAGGGCATGCTTCACGTCAACTCCACGTCGCCGCTGTCGATGCTTGCACTCTACAATCTCAACGGCACGTGCGTGAACAGTGCCGCATGCGACGGTCAGCACAGCATCACCCTCGACATGTCGTCTCTCCCCTCTGGCATGTACATACTCATAGCCACCGACGACAAGGCCAATAACTCAATTTTCAAAATCATCAAGAAGTGACACGACACATGAATACAATAAGCAAACTCAAGCACTCGATGCGCTTGCTCGGCATGGCCTTGCTTCTTGGTCTGGCCCCCTCAGCCGCATCGGCCGCAGTCAACAGCGGCAACGCCTCTCTCAACCGACTCGAAATCAAGGTCAACGGCAACAACATAGTCAGCGGTTTCAATCCCTCGGTCAAAAGCTATGACATCACAGTCGACGCCTTGCCCGTCACCGCGACACTGTCGGCTGCTCCGGCGGCTTCCGATGCCACTGTCGATTTCACAGTCAACGGCACGACACTCAGCAACCACTCCGTAGCCCCGCTCACCGAGGGCGGCAGCACTATCACCTGCAAGGTGGCAAGCGGACAGGCTTCGGCCATCTACACCGTCAAGATATCGGCTCCGGTCATCGAGACCGGCCGCACCGTCCACTTCAAAGGGGGATGGAGCGCCACTCCCTACGTCTACGCCTACAGCGCGACCTCTCCCGTCAAGGAGTATTTCGGCGCGTGGCCCGGCACACAGATGAGCGCAGATGCCAACGGCTGGTACACCATCGCGCTCCCCGACGAGGCCGACAAGACGGCAATGGTGATATTCAGCACCTCGACCGGCTCCGACCGCTATCCCTCCGCCCAGCAGCCCGGCATTAAGCTCGACTTCGACGGCAATCACGGATGGTATCTGCTGAGCGACAAGAAGTGGTACACATCCAACCCCGAAGGACCGAAGAAGCCGGCCATCACCGTCACTCCCGCATCGGGCAGAGTGAGAGGCACATCGACCATCACGATTAATATCGCAAACGAAGCCACCTCTATAACCGGCTCGTTCAACGGCCACACGCTCACGCTGAGCAACGGAGCCAACTCACTTTCAGTCAGCGACTATCTTGCCGACGGTCAGGAGGGCACTCTCACCGTGTCGGCCTCAAACGCACTCGGCACCTCACAGTTTGAAGCCACATTCAACCGCGACGACTCTGTCATTGTAGTATCAGGTCTTACCGGTGACTGGCGCGAGCTCTCGATCTATCAGATCATGGTAGGTTCATTCATGCACAGTGACCTCGGCGCATCGGGCTACAGCCAGATGTGGGGACCGGAGGGACACCGCAAGAACGGCAACCTGCGAGGCATCATCGAGTCGCTCGACTATATCAAGGACCTGGGCATGAATGCCATCTGGCTTACCCCGATTTTCGACTCTTCAAACGGCGGCAACGGCGACGAGCGCCTCAAGGCCACCGGATACTTCGCCAACGATTATTTCAAGATTGACCCGCACTTCGGCACTGAGGCCGACTTCCGCGAACTCGTCGACGAAGCCCACGCACGCGGCATATACATCATACTCGACGGCGTGTTCGGCCACCACAGCAACTGCACTGGCGCATCGCCCAACGGCAACTATATCGACAACCGCACCGCCTCCAACGTACGCGGCTCCGACTCGGGCAATATCTCGTACCCGGGCTCTCTCGACTACTTCAAGGAAGTGGTCAGATACTGGATGGACAACTTCGGTGTCGACGGCTGGCGCCTCGACCAGTGTTATCAGGTATATCAAGGCGGCCACAACTACTGGTACGACCTTCGCCTCGAAGTAGAGGCAGTGGCCGCCGAGCGCAAGAACCGAGGCGAGCAGTGGGGCACACTGGGCTACATGGTAGGCGAGGACTGGACGAGCGCAGGCAACATCACAGTCACCCAACAGGACGGACTGAAGAGCGTTATGGACTTTGACGGCAAGGACAAAATCGTCAACCTCAGCAGCGGAGTCGCCACAATCGGCGAGTTCCTGAGCAACGACGCAGCCGCCCGCGGATACCGCGATGAAGGCGTCAACCCGACACTGTTCCTCAGCAACCACGACACATCGCGCGTGGGCGACTTCGTCGACATCAACTCGTCGCCCGAAAGACTTATGACACGCCATGCCGCCGTAGCCGCATACTCAGGTCCGACCTGCACATATTACGGCGATGAAATAGGCGACAAGAGCGGCAACGGCAACGCCGACAACAAGGCCCGCACATCGGGACGCATCAGCGGATTCAACAGTAACGAGCAGCTTGTCCACGACTACGTGGCCAAGGTGTTCAAGGCTCGCGCCGAGAACCCCGCCCTGTGGCGCGGCAGCGTCAGCCGTCAGCAGATGGGCGACGGCGTGGAGATTATCACCAAGACCGACGCCGAGACCGGAAACACGGTTATATGCATATTCTCACAGCAGGACACAAGCGTAAGCATCGGCGGCACTGGCGAAGACCTGCTCAACGGAGGCACCGTGTCAGGCACCGTATCGGTCAGCGCATGGGTTCCCGCCTTCATCCGCATGAACTGACAACCGAAGCATCACAATCTCAAAAAGTGCCGGCCGCATCAGGCCGGCACTTTTTGTTTACAGCGGAGCGGGGGCGTCTCGCCCCCGTGATAACGTATCGGGATATGAGATGACACCACGGAGGCGAGATGCCCCGGCTCCTTTGTTATGCAAAGACACAACATGCGCGGCGGCGGTCAGAGTGGCTTGTCTGACCGCCGCCGGCGTATGTTATGGCTTGATTTCTTTGAGGTTATGAGGATTCTGACGCTTGTCTCAGCCGGCTTCCTGCTCGGTGAGGTACATGTCTAAGGCAGCGGTGACCGACGGCGCCTTGGCCGTGGGGGCTTCCATGTCGAGACGGAACCCGGCTTCCTTGATGGCCTTAGCCGTGGCGGCGCCGAAGCAACCTATCCTGATGTCACCCTGGTTGAACTCGGGGAAGTTTTTCTTCAACGAGGCTATCCCTGAAGGGCTGAAGAAGAGCAGCATGTCGTAGTCGAACGCCTCCTCGGGGGTGAAATCGTTGCTCACCGTGCGATACATGACGGCCTTGGTGTAGCTGATTTTGTCGTTGAGGATGTCGGCATCGTCCTTGTGCACGTCGGAGATTGCATACAGGTATTTCTCCTTGGAGTGCTTGGCCAGGAATGGCAACAGGTCGACCAACTTGCCGGTGGAAGCATGGAATATCTTACGCTTGCGATACTGGATGTACTTCTGCAGATAGAGGGCGATGGCCTCGGTGGTGCAGAAATATTTCATAGTATCGGGAATGGTGATACGCATCTCTTCGCTGAGGCGGAAGAAATGGTCTATAGCCGTGCGGGCAGTGAATATCACTGCCGTAAAATCCTGAATATTAATTTTTTGCTGGCGAAACTCCTTAGCAGAAAGGCCTTCGACTTTAATAAACGGGCGGAACACCATTTCCACATTATGACGCTGTGCTATGTCAAAATAAGGAGATTTATCGGACGTCGGCTTCGGCTGAGATACTAAAATCTTTTTAATTTTCACGCTGTAAATTCTAAATAACGCAGAACAGATAGGGATATTCTGCGCAAAATTAATAGTGGAATTATTTCTAAGGCGCAAAGGTACAAAATAAAATAAAGCAACGAGCCAAAATTGGTGTAAAAAATTCTAAATCCTTTACAAATAAATAATAATCGTGTCAAAATGTAACATCCGACGGCCAATATGAGCATCACGTTGGTGAGCCCGGTGTAGAAAAGCGACAGCAGCGCCGGGATGATGAGCAAGAAGGAGAGGAGCACTTGCGAGGCGTTGAATCCGGTGAGCCACTGGTGGGTGGCATCGCGGTCGGCAAAGGCATAGCCTATGGCGCCATACACGGCGAGCTGCCACAGGTAGAAGCACAGGGCGCACGAGGCCATCAGCATTGTCATCGAGAGGGCTCCGGTATTTTCCCTTACTATGCCGGAGGAGACGGCGGCCGAGAACATCAGTATGCCTTCCGACAGGCATAGCAATGCTATGATAATGAAGAGCGTACGCGTCTCGTTGGCGGTGCGGTTGTCGAAGGCGTTAGCCCGCTGGCGCATGCCAAGGATGTTCTGGCGGAAGTTTTTAAACAGTTGACGGCAGGAACTGAAATTGAGCGCTATGATCACCAGCATGGCCACGATGATGGTCGATAGCCACGAATTCTCGCCGTAGCCTACGGGACGGGGCGTACCGCCCACCCCCGAGAGGTAGGAGGAGTCGGCCACCGATGACGTCAAGGCTTTCTCAGCCTGCGAGAACGGGGCGTCGGCTTCGTTGCAATGTGTGACAAACTCGTTGTTCAATTTCTCTTCTGCCTATCTATTGTGCTTATTTACAGCCTATTATATCAAAAAAAATACTACAACCTGTATGTGTTGTCAACTTTCTCCAGCGTCAATACCGCCAAGTCTTGCTATCAACATATTGCCCGGCATTGTTACTGCCGTATGTATCAATGCTTTATGTCGAGCTTCTGGGAGAATTGGCGTATTTCGACCGGGCGGATTATGCGTTCGACGGCTTCGGCCACCGAGTCGGTGACGTACCACAACCGTCGATGGTCCTCGTTCATGAAACGCTCGGCTATGGAGCGGTCGAGCATGCCGATGAGCGGGTCGTAGTAACCGTCGACGTTTAGTATCACGATATGTCCCTGGTAGAGGCCAAGTTGGCGCCAGGTGATTATTTCGAGGAGCTCTTCAAAGGTGCCGCAACCGCCGGGCAGCGCTATTGCGGCCCGCGACAGCGACGCCATGGTGCGCTTGCGTTCGTGCATCGACGCCACGGTAATCATCTCGCTGAGGTTGGGGTGGTTCCAGCCGCGTTCCACCATGAAGTCGGGGAGCACGCCGATGGCACGTCCGCCGGCGTCGAGGGCGCCATTGATGGCGGCAGCCATCAAGCCTTCGCGGCCGCCGCCCGACACTATGTCCATGCCGGCTTTTGCCATAGCCTCGCCCAGGGCGTAGGCTGCCTCCTTGTATTTCAGCGCCACCAGCGGCGACGATGCGCCGTAGACGGTGACGGCCCGTTTGTTTTCAATATTGTTCATCTTCGGCCATGTTGAAATTCACCTTTCACCGAGTCGACAACGTTGATAATGTAGTCGCCGGTCTTTTCAAGCGTGGCTACTATGTCCATATAGTAGATACCGGCTTGATATTCATAGTGGTGATTCTTGATGTTTTCGATATTGGCGGCGCGGAGGGAGTTGCGCGTATAGTTGATTTCGCGCTCGCAGTTGTACGACGATATGATGTCCTCGGAGTTGTTGTTTTCGAGGTCGCGGAGCAGCAGGAGCATATTGTCCATGGCCTTCTGCACGTATTCAAACATCACGTCGATGTTGTGATATATCTCGTCGTTGAAGTGGATGTTGCCTTGCTGCTTGCGGAGCAGTATCTTGCCGATGCCGGCGCAGCAGTCGGCTATGCTTTCTATTTCGGAGACGATGGCGAGCATGGCCGATATGTGGCGCTTGCCCTCGTTGGAGAGGCGGCCCTCGGCGCATCGGTTGAGGTAGTTGGCTATCTCAAGCTCCATGCGGTCGGATATGTCCTCATATTTTTCCAGACGCGTGGAGCGCTTGTTGAACTCGTCGGAGCTCGACTTGGTGTGCACGAGCTCTTGCGCCATGGAGAGCATGCGGTTCACACGGTCGGCAAACACGGCTATCTCCTTCTCGGCCTGGGTGATATTGAGCTCGGAAGCCGAAAGCATACCCGAGGATATGAATTTGAGCTGGAACTCGTCGTCGCCTTTGCGCTTGGCGGGGAGTATCCATTCCACAATCTTCACGTAGACCTTTGTGAGCCATATCATTATCGACAGGTTGATGAGGTTGAAGAGGGTGTGGAATATCGACAAGCCGAACGACACCGATATCTGCAGCGTCAATATGTTCTTGACGTACTCCGCGATGTTTTGGCTGGCATTGGCCACGTCGGCGTTGACCACTTGGGCGTAGATCTCGGGGTTGGTCGATTTGAGGTCGGTGACATATTGGTAGAGGGCCGTCGGGTCGCCTTGCCCTATCTCACGGGTGACATAGCAGGTGAGGTTGACGAATGGGAAGAAGATGGCGAGGGTCCACAATGTGCCGAGGAAGTTGAAGAGCAAGTGGCCCATCGCCGTACGTTTGGCGGCCACGTTGCCGCTCAACGATGCAAGGAGCGGGGTGATGGTCGTACCGATATTGGAGCCGAGCACCAAGGCGCAGGCCAGGTCGAAGGTGATCCACCCTTTGCTGCACATGATGAGGGTGATGGCAAATGTGGCGGCCGACGACTGGATGACCATCGTCACTATCAAACCCACCAGGCAGAAGATAAGCACCGAACCGAAGCCCATCGAGGTGTAGCGCTGCAAGAACTCAAACATCTCGGGATTTTGCTGCAAATCAGGCACATACTTACTGATGAGCGACAAGCCCATGAAGAGGAACGCAAAGCCCAGGCCAAACTCGCCTATCGACTTCGTGCGGCTCTTCTTGGAAAAAAGCAACGGCACCGATATGCCTATCAAAGGCAATGCGAATGCCGCTATATCAACTTTGAAACCGAACAGGGCTATGACCCATGCCGTGAATGTCGTACCCACATTGGCGCCCATTATCACAGCCATCGACTGCGCCAATGTCATCAACCCGGCATTTACAAAACTCACCACCATGACGGTAGAGGCTGAAGAGCTCTGTATCAAGGCGGTGATGAAAAAACCTGTGATGGTGCCTGTGGCACGGTTGCGAGTCATGGCTCCGAGAATGTTGCGCAGACGGTCGCCCGCAGCTTTCTGCAAACCTTCACTCATCACTTTCATTCCGTAGAGGAACAACCCCACGGCGCCTATCAGGCCTAAAAAGTCAAGAAAACTATAGCTCATCGATAATGTGGTAATAGCGATTGTTAATCTACCGCAAAGATAATTAAATTATATATTTCCCAAAAATATTACCTGCGTTTTGAAATATTTTTTCAACAATTTTACTATCATCTCTGCGTCATCACTCCGCTCAGTTTGTATAGGTAGCTTTTCTTGAGGCCGGTGTATAAAGCGACCTCATCGACGGTCAGAATTTCTTTTTTTGGGGGCCGGTCGCCTCATCTACTTTCTTTATTATATGCCTCATCACAGTTTTTCGACAATCTGGCTGGCGCCCAGCCATCGGCCATGCGCCACAAGTCAGTGGAGCTGACAGCATCAGGGGTTGACGCGCCACAGGTAGAGGCGGTCGGACTGGCGCACTTTGGCGGGCACGGCAATGGAGAAGTCGTCGCCTTTGACCACGGTGTCGACCACGCCGGTGTCGAGGCGCATCTCGTCGAGCTGCAGCTCGATGACGCCGGTTGTGGGCCCGATGATAAGGATAGTGTCGCCGCGGTGCAGCTCGCCGGTCTCCATGTGGAATTCGGCCACGCCAAGGCGCGCGAAGTAGCGGGTGGCCTTTGCCATGTACACTTTGGTGCGGGTGGCCGACGACCCGTATTTACCCGACCATTCGCCCAGACGTTGCCCCAGGTAGTAGCCGTCCCAGAAGTCGCGGTTGAAGATGCGGCGCAAGCGTTCGTCCCATCCGTCGACTTTTTCTTGGCAGTAGGAACCGTCGACAATGGCGTCCAATGCCTCGTTGTAGCAGCCCACTGCGGTAGCCACATACTCCGGGCCGCGCGCACGCCCTTCGATTTTGAACACGCTGACGCCGGCGTCGATCATGCGGTCGAGGAAGTGGATGGTTTTCAAATCCTTAGGCGACATGATACGTTCGTTGTCGATGGAAAGCTGGTCGCCGGTCTCGCGGTCGGTGACGGTGTAGGTGCGACGGCATATCTGGGTGCAGCCGCCGCGGTTGGCGCTCGAATTCATCTGGTGGAGGCTGAGGTAGCATTTGCCCGACACCGCCATGCAGAGCGCGCCGTGGCAGAACATCTCGATGCGCACCAATTGGCCATGCGGGCCGCGAATGTCCTGGTCGATGATGGCCTGGTGGATGGCGCTTACCTGGTCGAGATTGAGTTCGCGGGCGAGGACTACGACGTCGGCCCATTGCGAATAGAATTTCACCGCCTCGATGTTGGTGATGTTGCACTGCGTGGAGATGTGCACCTCGACGTCCTCGCTGCGGGCTATCATAATCGCGGCGATGTCGGAGGCGATGACGGCCGAAATGCCGCTTTCGCGCACCGCACGGCATATAGCACGGCATTTGTCCAACTCGTTGTCGTAGATGACGGTGTTGACGGTGAGGTAGGTCTTGACACCGGCGGCATTGCAGGTGGCTGCGATGTCGCGCAGGTCGTCGAGGGTGAAATTGGCCGATGAGCGGGCACGCATATTGAGCCCCTCCACACCGAAATATATAGCATCGGCACCGGCATTGATGGCGGCATGCAACGACTCGAAGCTACCCACCGGCGCCATTATTTCAAAATCTTTTCTCTCCATAAAAGCTTATAAATCATATTGTAAGATTGCGCCGTGAGCATGGCCTACGGCAATCGCCTTTGCAAAGGTAATCCAAATATCTCGCCCCACCAAAAACGACATACAATTTTATTACTACCATTTTAGCTTCCAACCCGATATGCAATTGCACTGCATAAAAATTGCATATGAAATTATTAGGCCCAAAATCTGCACAAATATGCATAAAAGTTGAAATTTGTTTTTATAACCGCAAAATTTGTTTAACTTTGCAACGAATTTGCGCTTTTTGCTATCACAACGGCGGCCAATCGCCTCAAATGACGGCGGAAGCTACTTGCAATACGACATTGCATAAATTGCAAATCGGCGCCAACGCATAGACTTGTATAAACGAATCATACCAAAATATATCTACAATGGAAAAACAGAAAAGATTTATCCTACCCGAGTCAGAGATACCCCGCTACTGGTACAACATACAGGCCGACATGGTCAACAAACCGATGCCGCCGCTCAACCCGGCCACCAAGCAGCCGCTAAAGGCCGAAGACCTATATCCCATATTCGCCGAGGAGCTATGCCGCCAGGAGCTGAACCAGACCGACGCGTGGATAGAGATACCCGAGCAGGTGAGGGAGATGTACAAATACTACCGCTCCACGCCGTTGGTGCGCGCCTACGGCCTGGAGAAAGCGTTGGGCACCCCGGCCCACATTTACTTTAAGAACGAGAGTGTCAGCCCGATGGGTTCCCACAAGCTCAATTCAGCCATCCCACAGGCCTACTACTGCAAGCAGGAAGGCGTCACCAATGTCACCACCGAGACAGGCGCCGGGCAATGGGGCGCATCGTTGGCCTATGCCGCACGTCTTTTCGGCTTGGAAGCTGCTGTCTACCAGGTGAAAATCAGTTATGAGCAGAAGCCCTACCGCCGCAGCATCATGCAGACCTTTGGCGCGCAGGTCACCCCCTCACCCTCCATGTCGACACGCGCCGGCAAGGATATCCTCACCGCCAACCCCAACCACCAAGGATCGCTCGGCACCGCCATATCCGAAGCCGTGGAGCTCGCACGCACCACGCCCAACTGCAAATACACCTTAGGATCGGTGCTGAGCCATGTCTCGCTCCACCAGACCGTCATAGGCCTTGAAGCCGAGAAGCAGATGGAGATGGCAGGCGAGTTCCCCGACATCATCATAGCATGTTTCGGCGGCGGCTCCAACTTCGGCGGCCTCGCGTTCCCCTTCATGCGCCACACCATAAAGGAAGGGAAGAAAATACGTTTCATAGCCGCCGAACCGGCCTCGTGCCCCAAGCTGACGCGCGGCCATTTCCAATACGACTTCGGCGACGAAGCGGGCTACACGCCGCTGCTGCCCATGTACACCCTGGGGCACAACTTCGCGCCCGCCAATATCCACGCCGGCGGATTGCGCTACCATGGCGCCGGAGTGATAGTGTCGCAGCTGCTTAAGGACGGCATGATGGAAGGCGTTGACATAGAGCAACTTGAATCGTTTGACGCTGGCACCCTCTTTGCACGCGTCGAAGGCATCATTCCCGCCCCCGAATCGTGCCACGCCATCGCCGCCACCATACGCGAAGCCAAGAAATGCATCGCCACCGGCGAAGAGAAAGTGATACTCTTCAACCTCTCGGGCCACGGCCTCATCGACATGGCATCCTACGACAAATACTTCGCCGGCGACCTGGTCAACTACAGCCTCTCCGACGAAGAAATACGTAGAAACTTGGAGAAAATCAAATAAAACGGCTGCCATCCCGACGAAATCGGCCGTCAAGACCTTATGGCGGCAGTCCATGATTGGGAGTCGGCGACGGCAAGCAAAAGATATTAATATTGCTGCAGAAGAAGCATAAAGGGACACCTACGAGCGCCCTATTGCTTAACTCTATTCCGAAAAGCGGTATCCCCTGCCCTTTCCGGAATAGAGTTTTTTTGGTGTTGGATTTGTCAGGACGTGATTTATTAGTTACCTTTGCAAGGTAAAAAGCAATAAGGTTTGTGACAACACTTTACCCGGCGACAACGGCCATATCTCGACGTATACATTTTTACCTTAAATATTCATACTTTCATTATGCATCCTTTTCATCTCGTTTCGTTTAAGGCATTACAGCGGCTATCACTTGCCGCCATGTTTATGGTAATGTCAATTGCCGTAGCACGTCCGGCAGGAGCCTCGGCCCAGGACAACGTCTACACCATCTACTTCGACAACACCGACGGGTGGGAAAAAGTGTACACCTGGGTGTGGGACCGTAACGACGGCGACCGCAACTACACCGGCGGCAATTGGCCCGGCGTGGAAATAAGCCTTTCGGCCGACTATCCCAAGCTCTACTCCTACACCTTCACTTGCGACAAAGCCAATCCCAACCTCTGGTGCATCTTCAACAACGGCGGCAACGGCAAGCAGACCAAAGACATGCAGCTCAACAACGGCCACGTCTACTCCATCGCTAACAACGGCACCGACCTCGGTCCGGCAAGCGAATACACCGGGGGGAGCGGCGACATCGCCTCAGGCAGCATCGGCTCATTCATAAGCGCCACAAATGCCGGCGGCACCGTCACCATCACCGGCAACAAAGGGGGCAAACTGATGATTACCCCCTACGCCCCCGACATTGTCAAAATCTTCACCCTGCCCGAGGCGCTTGCCAATGCCAACGACGGCACAGCCCGCGAACGGCGCAGCATATCAGTAGTAGCCACCCCCGGCGCCTCCTACACTACCACCGAGACCGAGAGCGAATACCTCGTCAACGTGGCCGACGGCGTCACCGTAAGCGTCGACAAGGCCACCTGCAACGTCACATTCCGCTACGGCAACGACGTGGTACTTGCCGAGGACGGCGGCCTTATCAACAACCCCGGGCGGCGCACCGTGAAATTTGCCGCAATGGGCGACGACGCCTTCTACGGAGCCGGCTACAACGGCAAAACTACCGACATCGGTTCCCAATCATGGCGCATGCGCAACACGCAGACCG
>JAQXRH010000017.1 GCA_029218425.1 Bacteroidales bacterium
GTGAACAATTATCGTGACATAGAGGATGACCGGGTAGTAGGGAAGCATACGTTGGCTACGGTAATGGGGCGTAAAAGCGTGTCAGTGCTGTATTTGCTTAACGGATGGGTGGCAATGGGGCTGATGGCAATGCTATTGGTAGAGTTGCCGATAGTGGTATGGGTAGCGCCGGCATTGTATTTGGCTATGCATATGAGGCTATGGATGGAATTGCAGAGGCGCAGTGGACGAGAGCTGAACAAGCTGCTTGGGATGACGGCGATGAATATGCTTGCGTTCAGTGTGGTTTTTATGCTGATTGTTTTAGTGGTTTAGAAACGAAGAATATATTAAAGGGAACGAAGAAATGTCGGAATATACGCCAATCATAGAGTTAAAGAGCCAGAAGTTGTACTATACCGGGGTTATGTTAAATAATCCTGAGCCGACAGATATATTGCAAGGAATCAATGTGGTAATAGGAGCCAATAGTTCCGGAAAGACGACATTAGGTAACATCTTGGAGAAGGGGTGGAATTTCCGCACCAATCAGATAACGTCGCCGATAGGCAAGCCGAAGGTCAAGAAAATAGAGTTTTCGGATATCCATTCGTTGCCGGGGCTTAATGTAGAGTATTACCAACAGCGCTATGAGGCGACGATGAACGACGAAGTGCCGAGCATAGCCGAGATACTTGGCGACAAGATAACGGGGGAAAGGTGGGCAGAGCTAACACGCATGTTTAACTTGCGAGGCGTAGAGAATCGGAAAATAAATTATCTGTCGTCGGGCGAATTAAGAAAGCTGCTGATAATAAATGCGCTAATAGAGCCGGTGGATGTTCTGATACTTGACAATCCGTATATAGGTCTTGACCAGCCATCGCGCGACATACTGAATGGAGCGATAGAAGCGTTGAGGGCCGAAGGGATAACGACGGTGCTGTTGGTGTCCAATCCACGTGATATACATCCTAATGTGACGCAGGTGATACCGATGCAACAACTCACAATACAGCGACCGATAAGAGAATTTGGGAGCATCAAGTGGTTACGGTCGGCAGTGATGCATCTATTTGATTATGCTGTCAATGTGTCGGAAATACCGTTTCCACCTAATGAAGACAAAGAGCCGGTAGGAACGGTGATGAAGATAACGCATGGCGTGGTCAATTATGGAAATCGTAGGATAATAGATGGGATAGACTGGGAGATAAAGGATGGCCAATGCTGGGCGTTGTCGGGGCCCAACGGGTCGGGGAAATCGACATTGCTATCGCTAATATGTGCGGATAATCCACAGGCGTATTCCAATGACATAGTGCTATTTGACCGTAGGCGGGGCAGCGGGGAGTCGATATGGGATATAAAGCGGAGGATATCGTTTGTGAGTCCGGAGCAGAGCCTGCATTTTCATCCGGCGGGCGATGTGGTGACGATAGTAGCGCAAGGGCTTAATGACACGACCGGGGTGTTCATACCGTTGAAGCCGGGTCAGAAGGAGCTTGCCGAGCAGTGGCTTAGGCTGTTGCATATAGAGCATTTGGCGCCGCGCAGTATCGGGACATTGTCGGGGGGAGAGAAGCAGATGGTGATGTTGGCGAGGACTTTTATAAAGCAACCGCGGCTGATGATATTTGACGAGCCGCTGCATGGGCTTGACTACGCCAGGGCTCGGGCAGCGCGGGCGATAATCAATCATTTGGCGGCGAGGTCGCGAGCATCGGAAGGGCGATATCCGTTGTCGATAATCTTCGTGAGCCACTATGCTGATGAGTTGCCAGAATGTATAACCTATACTAAAACACTTTGAAAGAGCCGTGCAGTTAAACAAGCTACATATAATAAATTTCAAGAATATTGCAGAAGCGGAGTTGGAGTTCAGCAGGAATATCAACGCCCTATTGGGGGACAATGGGATGGGGAAGAGCAACCTGCTTGATGCTATATATTATCTGAGTTTTTGTAAGAGTTTTACGTCGCTACCTGATGCGGGGATAGTGAAGACGGGCGAGACCTTCACAATGATGCAGGGCGATTATCTGAGATGTGGGACAGATGAGCACGTGGCAATGGGATATGCGGTAGGTAAGCGTAAGTCGTTTAAGCGAGGGGGGAAGGAGTATAGTAAATTGAGCCAGCATATCGGGGCGTTCCCGTTGGTGCTTGTTTCTCCTGCCGATATGGAGCTTGCCGTAGGCGGAGCAGAGAGCCGGCGAAGGTTTATAGATATGTTGATATCGCAGACCGATGCGACGTATTTGAGCCATTTGATAAGATATAACACGGCGTTGCAACAACGTAACAGGATGCTCCGCGACCATATAGCAGACAGGAATTTATATATGGCAGTAGAGATGGCGATGGAGATGTCGGCAGAATATATCACACAATCGCGCAGTGAAATAAGCGAGCGATTGCGTGACAAGTTTGTCGCGTTATATCAGGACATATCACGGACAAAAGAGTGCCCTGGAATAATGTATAGGTCGGTGCTTAAGGAGTCGGGGCGTAGGTATGCTGACTTATTAGAAGAGACTCGCCGCAAGGATGAGATAATAGGGCATACGACAGTGGGACCACATAGAGATGACATAGAGCTGACACTTGATGGGATGGCAGTCAAGAATACGGCATCGCAGGGACAGTCGAAGACGTTTACGATAGCCTTGCGGCTTGCACAATACGAGTTTATGCATGAGGCTACGCGAATGCGTCCGATATTGCTTCTTGATGATATTTTTGACAAGCTGGATTCAAATCGGGTGGCAAATATCATAGATATAGTGAACAGGGATATTTTCGGTCAAATTTTCATTACGGATACTAATCGGGATCACTTGGATACAATAATGTCGGCGATGACAGGAGCTGATTATCGGTTGTGGAATGTGGTAGACGGCCGGTTTCAATCGATAAAGTAGGGGCATAGGATATGGAAAGGACAGAGCCAATGTCGATAAAGCAACTTATAGACAAAGTGATGCTTGAGAGTGACACCCGGGATGCCATGATGCAGCAACGGGCATCGTATCTGTGGACAGAGGTAGTTGGCGCGGGAGTAAACCGTTATACATTTCGGAGGTATGTGGACAATGGGGTGTTGCATGTGTATATCACGTCGGCATCGCTGAAGAATGATTTAGGGTTTATGCGTCAGCGAATAATAAAAGAGATAAATAGCAGGTTGGGAGAGGAAGTGCTTCACGATATCGTGATACACTGAAGAAATAAATGCTAAGATTTTGAAATTTAATAAATTATATAAAAGTTAGAGATATGATATATCAATTGCCGGAATGTAAGAATGAGAAAGTGCCAGCACCGAGCTGCCAGTTCAAACATAGGATGTCGATGCAAGTGAGGTTTAATGACATCGACATATTGGGACATATAAATAATTCGACCTATTTGGCGTTTTTCGACCTTGCGAAGGCTGATTATTTCACGAAGGCGACGTCGGCCCGTGTGGAGATAGGAGGGGTGAGCTTGGCAATAGTGAATATTAATTGTAATTTTTATTCGCCGGGATATTTTAACGAGCCCCTTGATGCAGTGACGGCAGTGACGCGGATATCGCGGCGAAGTGTCACGATGGAGCAGCGGCTATATAATAGGGAAAGCGGAGATGTGAAGTGTACGGCAACGACGATATTGGTTGGTTTTGATGCGTCGAGTGCGACGGGGATAGAGATACCGCAGGAATACGTAGAGCGTCTTGAGGCGTTTGAGGGCCGGAAGCTGATGGTAGAAAAGTAGTCGGTAAGAGATGGAGGACTGGGGGGACAGGGCTTTGTGTGGCGGAGAAGTGGGAGGCCGGGGCGGATAGGACGCTGTGTGGATGTTTACTGGGCAGGGGATTGCTTAGAACGTGCTGCAATGTTGCGAGAGTTGAGCGCGTCGAGCATAGTTTTAAGTTTGAGGCGGATAAGCTTAAGATGCTCAATGGCTTCGACTTTTCGTGAGATGCCTGAGTGGTTGTGGCGTATCTGTTGCTCGGCGGCTTCGAGTTTCATGCCTTTTTCTTTGACGAGGAAAGCGACGAGTCGGATTTTTTCGATGTCGGCTTCGGTGTAGAAACGGGTTCCGCTGTTGTTGCGATGCGGTTTTATGATGGTGAATTTACGTTCCCAGAAGCGCAAAGTAGAAGCAGGCAGCCCTATCAGCTCGGCCACTTCGCTAATTTTGTAGTATTTTTTAGAAAGATTTTCCATGGGGATATAACGAGGGAAATATCTGTTAACAAATCATCAGTCCATCACGTGGCCAGCGTTTTCCGAGTCGTTGACCATTTGGGCATATTCTTCGGGGGAAAGGTCCTGGAAATAGTAGTTGACGGGGTTTTGCGGCACACCTTTAAGGCGGACTTCGTAGTGAAGGTGAGAGCCGGTAGATTTACCGGTATTACCTACTTTGCCGATAAGGTCGCCGCGTTTTACTTTTTGGCCGGGTGACACGAGGATTTCGCTGAGGTGAGCAAATCGGGTGGTATAGTTGTAGCCGTGGTTAATGTCGATAGTATTGCCGTAGCCGGTATTCCAGCCGGCTTGAGATACAGTGCCGTCGCCGGTGGCATAAACGGAAGTACCGACGGGAGCGGCGAAGTCCATACCGTCGTGGTGCTTAGAAGTGCCGTAAATGGGGTCGACTCGCCAACCGTAACCAGATGCCATCTGAGTCATGTCTTCCTGAGAGACGGGCTGAATAGAAGGGATGTGGGACAATCGGTCGCTGTTTTGGTTAATGGCTTCGGCGAGGCGGTCGAATGATAGCGACTGGACGTAGACCTGTCGCTCAAGAAACAGGAGCTTGTCGGTTACTTCGGCGAGTTTTTCATTGTCGGGCAAATCGATGATGTCGGCGGAGTCGAATCGGTTAAGGCCGGCAAATCGCTGACGTGCAGTCAAGGGGTCGATTTGCATGATGACGCGATAGAAATTGTTGTCGCGGTCGGCGAGGTTGTTCATTACCTGTATTGCATTTCCGAGCCGTTCGTCGAGCTCGTTGACGCGTTCGCGCAGCGCCTCGTTTTGTTTTCGTAAATATTTTTCTTTAGGGAGGTCGATTAAGATGTAAAGAGAGATAAGAATCGCCGCACTGATAGCAATGCCTTCGAGGAGGTATTTAGTCCAAGCCCAAATGCGTTGGCTGCGGGAAGGGAATACCCTCTCGTAGGATTCGTTGGTGGGATTATAACGGTAGTATACTTTTTTCTTCATTGCAGGAAGGAAGGGAGGAAGTTTAAGCGAGATAAATCGAAGAAATATGTGTGGATAGAGCCACTACAATTTGCGAATTTAATAAAAATGACCTAATTTTGCTAATTATTTTAAGCAAAATTAAATTACAACATCACATATAAATACACTAACATGCTGACAGCAAAAGAGATACGCGAGTCGTTCAAGGAATTTTTTCGCAGTAAGGGGCATCAAATAGTGCCTTCGGCCCCAATGGTAATCAAAGATGATCCGACGTTGATGTTTACAAACGCGGGGATGAACCAATTCAAGGATATAATATTAGGGAACAAGGCGGCGAAATTTACACGCGTAGCCGATTCGCAGAAGTGCTTGCGAGTGTCGGGGAAGCATAATGACTTGGAAGAAGTAGGGCACGACACGTACCACCATACGATGTTTGAGATGTTGGGTAACTGGTCGTTTGGCGACTATTTCAAGGCAGAGGCGATAGATTGGGCATGGGAGTATCTTGTTGACGTGTTGCATCTTGATGCGGGCCGCTTGTATGCCACAGTATTTGAGGGGTCGAAAGAAGAAGGGCTCGAGCGCGACAATGAGGCAGCGAAGTATTGGGAGAAGCATCTACCTGTCGACCATATAATCAATGGTAATAAGCATGACAATTTCTGGGAGATGGGCGATACGGGTCCGTGTGGGCCATGCTCAGAGATACATATAGACTTGCGCAGCGAGGAGGAGCGTGCGGCAGTATCGGGTAGGGACCTTGTGAACCATGATCATCCACAAGTGATAGAGATATGGAATTTGGTGTTTATGCAGTTTAACCGCAAGGCCGATGGGACGCTTGAGGCGTTGCCGGCGAAGGTGATAGATACCGGAATGGGATTTGAGCGCTTGTGTATGGCACTTCAGGGGAAGACATCGAACTATGACACAGACGTGTTCACACCGTTGATATCGAAGATAGCAGAGCTGTCGGGGAAGAAATATGGCGAGGATGCGAAGGTGGATGTGGCTATGCGAGTAATAGCCGATCATGTGCGAACGATAGCATTCTCAATAGCAGATTCGCAGTTGCCATCGAATGCCAAAGCAGGGTATGTGATACGCCGAATATTGCGCCGCGCCGTTCGTTATGCATATACGTTCCTGGGGCAGCGAGCAGCATTTATGTATCGCATCATAGACACGTTGATAGAGTCGATGGGCGAGGCATATCCCGAAATAGCCAAGCAGCGCGAGCTCATAATGAAAGTGATAAAGGAGGAAGAAGATTCGTTCTTGCGTACGCTTGAAAATGGCATAAGAATGCTGGATAATGCCATAGCAGAGGCCAAGGCGCACGGAGAGACAGAGATATCGGGCAAGGAGGCATTCATACTGTATGACACATACGGATTCCCATTGGACCTTACACAGCTCATACTCAAGGAGAATGACATGACGCTCAACCAGGCAGAATTTGACACAGAGATGGCGGCTCAAAAGCAACGAGCACGAAGCGCTGCCGCTGTGGAAGCAGCCGACTGGGTGGTAGTGAACGAAGGCGAGCAAGAATTCGTAGGCTATGACCGCAGCACAACAGAGTCGCATATACTCCGATATCGCAAGATCAAGCAGAAGAACCAAGAGTACTACCAGATAATATTGGATGTAACGCCATTCTACGCAGAGATGGGCGGACAGGTAGGCGACCGAGGCACGCTCGTAGCTGGAGAAGAGACGATAGAGATATATGACACAAAGCGGGAAAATGGCGTAGGGGTGCATTTGACCAAGACACTGCCCACGGATCCGTCGGCGACATTTATTGCTACAATAGATAAAGAAGCACGACTTGCGACATCGTGCAACCACACGGCCACGCACTTGCTTCATGAATCGCTTCGCGAGGTCCTTGGGACGCATGTGGAGCAGAAGGGGTCGTTTGTGTCGCCTGAAGTGCTACGATTTGACTTTTCACATTTCCAGAAGATGACACCGGAGGAGATTTCGAAGGTGGAGAAACTTGCGAATAAGAAAGTGAGGGAAGCCATAGCGCGTGACGAGCATCGTAATGTGCCAATTGCCGAAGCGATGAAAATGGGGGCGATGGCTCTTTTCGGGGAGAAATATGGCGATGAAGTGCGAGTAATCCGCTACGGCGATTCGGTAGAACTTTGTGGCGGTACGCATGTTGACAATACCGGAAATATCGGTATGATAAAAATCATATCAGAGAGCTCTATTGCAGCGGGAATACGAAGAATAGAGGCGATAACCGGTGCAAGAGTTGAGCAATCGATAGATGATAAGAATGAGATGTTGCGTCAGCTTGGGTCGTTGTTCAATAATGCGCCCAATGTGGTTCAGGCAATCAAGAAAGCGATAGAGGAGAATGCGCAATTGCGCGAACAAGCGCAAGAGTTCATGCAGGAACGCGTCAACGCAATAGCGCATAAGCTGATAGTAGCATCGACGGATGTAAATGGCATCAAGTTGATGACGCTAACTGGGACGCGTATTCCCGAAGTGGTCAAGAACGTGGCGTTTGCTATTAGAGCGCAGATGCCGGAAGGCGCAGCGTTTGTGGCCGCTACGACCGATGCGACAGGTAAGCCGTTATTGACAGTGATGCTTACCGACGACGTTGTGGCACGAGGCCTTAATGCATCGGCGATGGTTAGAGAGGCAGCGAAGGCCATCAAAGGCGGCGGAGGCGGTCAGCCCGGGTTTGCGCAAGCAGGAGGAAAGGATGCCGGGAACATAGTATCAGCATTTGAGGCGCTTGTAGCTGCTGTAAATAAGATCTAATGATATTTGGTGAGCGGCAGGTGCTACTGAATGAGAAGCAGATGACGCTGAACGAGTTGCCGATGCTATAAAACGAGCCACCGATACAGCAGTAGATATATAACCCCGTATGCCTATTAACCTTTTAGGTGTACGGGGTTAATTAATAGATGCATTATGACTTATTGGGATTCTCTTTTGGGCAAGCCTATGGCGCATTTTGATGATGTGACGGAATATGGAAATTTTGACCGACCATAATGCGGCTTTGCCGATGAAATTTAAAACGATAATCAACACATCAGCCGTTGTGTTGATTGTTAACTTTGTTTAACTAGGGTGGGCGGCGTTCTGGCTCGGGGCGTACTTTATCTTTGCAAAACGGGGGAGAGCTTTGCAGAACTGGGGGGTAATGGATTAAAAAAAATATGATTAACACAGAGAAGCTATGAAAAGATATTATTATGAAGAGCGCAGCAAACATGAGAGACTAATTGCGGAAAAGTTTTTCGGAGCAGATGGAGGCAATGGGACATTTAAAAGGAAGGCTTATCCATTTGTGTTGAAGTACGGGGAGAATAATTTGTTTGGTCAGATACGAGATGATGTGGTGAGGTACTTTGAAGATAATAAGATGGTATGGTGGGGCGGAACAGGAGGGCCGAGCGGGCATGTATTATCATCGCAGATAGCATGTTTAAATCACTTGTATTACATACGCGGCAATCGTGATGCGGTGCTTGCGATGGTGAATGGAGTGCGTAATATTTTCAAGGATGTTTTGCCGATAGGATGTGACAAAGAGTCGGGGTATATATCGTTTGAGGTGGTAAGTGATAACGATTATTTAGGGGAGGACGGGCCAGAAAGGGGAGCAAATTGCACATCAATAGATGCCCTTATTGTGGCATTAGACGAGAGCGGCCGGAGGTGGCTGATACCGATAGAATGGAAATATACGGAGAGCTATACTGATAATCCATCGGATGATAAGTCGGTTGGCAAAAAGGGGGAGGTAAGGTTGGAGCGATATTTTAAGTTGATAAGGAACTCCGAGCAATTAAAACCGTTGGAAAGGTATAGGGGGACAGTGTATTTTTATGAGCCCTTCTATCAATTGATGCGCCAGACGTTGTGGGCAGAGCAAGTAATAAAGCACAAAGAGCGAGAGCGAATAATGGCGGAGGATTACATGCACATACATGTAGTGCCACAGGGCAATGGGGATTTGCGAGAAAAGAAATTCCGTCTTAGCGGGGAAGGGATGGAGCAGACGTGGCGGAATATGATAAATGACCAGTCGAAATATGTCGTAGTAGATCCATCGGAGCTGATGAAGCCAGTAAATATGATTGTTCCGGAACTTACTGAATATCTGCGGAAGAGGTATTGGGATTAGTGCAGAGGAGAGATTTGATGTCGGATGCCGTGGAGAGGTTTGAGTTGAAGAAGCGAGGGTCGGAAGTGACTTCACGGTCGATGAATTGTGGGAGAGCGAATTGCTCATTGGGCGATGACAGCTCAATTTCAGCAACTACGAGGCCATTGAGGCGGCCGTGGAATTCGTCAATTTCCCATATGTGGTTGTCGAAGTTAATGTAGTAGCGAGTTTTGCTGATTATGTCATTGAGGTTGCAAGCAGAGATGATGTCATTGGCATCGGAAGTGGGTATTTGATACTCCCATTCACCGCGACAACAACCGGTGTTACGGCTTTTGATGGTGATGAAAGCTATGTCGTCGATGATGCGCAACCTTACGGTAGCGTCGATAGAAGTGGAAAGATAGGCTTGGGTGATTCTTCGGGATTTGTAGGCCAAAGCGCGATAGGAGTTGTCAGACACGAGGAATTTGCGTTCAATTTCAGTAGCCATAGGTGTAATATTAGAAGTTGAAAGTAACAATAGAGCCCGAAGCCAAAGATGCACGGACATCGATGATGCGTTGGTTGGAAGACCCGCGGAAGCATAGCGAAGTGTCGCGAAGATTGATTTCAAAGGGGCCATCGACAATAGCTTCGATGAGCGGGAGTATGTCGTCGATGCCTGGCAAATTTAAGATTTGCGGGAAAGTAAAGCCGGTATAGAGCCATATTGACAAACCGGCGGCATTGATTGCTTTAATAAGAGGCGTAATAGCCGGGATAGAATAGAGAGGATCGCCACCGGTAATGGTCACGTTAAAGCCGTTTTCTTCAACTACCTTCATGATGTCGGCTACGGACGTAGGTGTTCCGAAGTTGAAGTCCCAAGTCATGGGGTTGTGGCAACCAGGGCATTGGTGGCAGCATCCTGAAACATATATCGAAGTGCGAAGGCCCGGGCCATCTACAGAAGTTCCGGGAATGATATCGGCAATGCGTATGTAGTCTTGTTGCATTAAGAATGATAAGAATACGGGGGCATCAAGGCCCCCGATAATATGATGAAGGATGATGTTTGGCGAATTATTTGTGAACGACGCGGTCGTTGAGTTCGGCAAGCTTTGCGGAGTTCCAGCGGTCGGTAGTGCCGACGAGGTATCCAGTGATTCGTTGCAATTTGTCGATGTTTTTTGAATGACATTTCGGACATTCGTCAAGGTGGTCTTGAGCGTCTTCGTAGCCGCAGTCCATGCAACGGTTGCGGTTGTGGTTGACAGAGCAATAACCGATGTTGTATTGGTCCATTAGGGCGACGATGTCGTCGATGGCTTTAGGGTTGTGGGTGGCATCGCCGTCGATTTCGACGTAGAAGATGTGCCCTCCGCGAGTAAGTTCGTGGTAAGGAGCTTCGATTTGCGCTTTCTTACGAGGCGAACAGTGGTAGTAGACGGGGACATGGTTGGAGTTGGTGTAGTAAATTTTATCGGTAATGCCGGGGATTATGCCGAAAGATTTACGGTCCTTGGTGGTGAATTTACCAGAAAGGCCTTCGGCGGGAGTAGCGAGAATGGAGAAATTGTGGTTGTATCGTTCGGAGAATTCGTTAGCACGGCTTCGCATGTGAGAGATGATGCGAAGGCCGAGTTTCTGCGAGTCATCGGATTCGCCATGGTGCTTGCCGGTAAGAGCGACGAGGCACTCAGCGAGACCGATAAATCCAATGCCGAGAGTGCCTTGGTTGATGACAGGTTCGATAGTGTCGTTAGGCTTTAAGTTTTCGGAGCCGTTCCATAGGCGGGACATAAGCAGAGGGAATTGCTTGACGAGAGCGGTTTTTTGGAAGTTGAATCGGTCGTTAAGTTGACGAGCTGTGATTTCGAGGACGTCGTCGAGCTTGGCGAAGAAGCGGCTAATGCGTTCTTCTTGATCCTTAATGGGCATGCATTCGATGGCGATGCGCACAATGTTGATGGTAGAGAAAGAGAGGTTGCCGCGGCCAATAGAAGTTTTTTCGCCGAAACGGTTTTCAAAGACGCGTGTGCGGCATCCCATAGTTGCTACTTCGTAGATGTAGCGGTGTGGGTCGTTGGCATTCCATTTTTCGTGCTGATTGAAAGTAGCATCGAGGTTGACGAAGTTAGGGAAGAAACGACGAGCGGTGACTTTGCAAGCTTGCTGGTAAAGGTCGTAGTTGCGGTCGGAGGGGAGGTAGTTTACGCCGCGTTTCTTTTTCCAGATTTGGATAGGAAAAATGGCGGTTGCTCCGTTTCCGACGCCTTCGTAGGTGGATTGCAAGAGTTCGCGAATGATGCAGCGGCCTTCGGCGGAGGTGTCGGTGCCGTAGTTTATAGAGGAGAAAACGACTTGGTTTCCGCCGCGCGAGTGGATAGTGTTCATGTTGTGGATAAAGGCTTCCATGGCTTGGTGAACACGTCCGACAGTACGGTTGATGGCGTGTTGCTTGGCGCGTTCAATGCCTTTAAGGCCATCGAGGGGGAGTTTGATGTAGTCGTCGATGGATGCATTGTAGAGAGAAGAATAGTCTTCGCCGGCGAGCTGTTCGATGCATTTAACTTCTTCGATATATGAAGAACGGACGTAGGGAGCGAGGTAGAAGTCGAAAGCGGGAATGGCTTGTCCGCCATGCATTTCGTTTTGAGCAGTTTCCAAAGATATGCATCCAATGATAGAAGCTGTTTCGATGCGTTTGGCAGGTCGGGACTCGCCATGTCCGGCGATGAAACCGGATTTGAGGATACGGTCGAGTGGATGCTGCACGCAAGTGAGGCTTTTTGTTGGGTAGTAGTCTTTGTCGTGGATGTGAAGGTATCCGTTTTTTACGGCATCGCGAGCTTCATCGGAAAGCAAATAGTCGTCGACGAAAGGCTTAGTAGTCTCGCTGGCGAATTTCATCATCATGCCGGCGGGCGAGTCGGTATTCATGTTGGCGTTTTCGCGAGTGATATCATTGTTCTTAGCTTCGATGATTTCGAGGAACATGTCGCGAGTTTTAGCGCGCCGGGCAATAGAGCGTTTGTCGCGATAAGCGATATACCGTTTTGCGACCTCTTTTCTGGGGCTTTTCATGAGTTCGAGCTCAACGCGGTCTTGAATTTCTTCGACCGACATTTGCTCTTTACCAGTTATGCCGATGCGGTCGGCGATTTTGTGAATCAGGGCTTCGTCTTCTCCAAGTTCGGTTTGGAGCATTGCTTTACGGATTGCGGCTTTAATTTTTTCTTCATTGTAGCCGACTACGCGACCATCGCGTTTGAGGACAGTTTGTATCATTGGTGACAAGTTTTGTTTTTCGCAAAAAGGAAGCGAGAGAGGAATAGGTAAATATTAAGGTTGCGTGAGGCGATCGAAAAAGGGAACGCCGAAAACACCGCAAATGTATAAAACTTATCCCAATGGTGCAACTATTGTGGTAAAAATTTTTTGAAAAATATTTATTTTTGAAAACTTTTATGCTACGTAAAAAATACTAAAAAGCTGATTATTATCAATTTGATTATTTGTTCTGGAAAACTTCGTGACGTGATGCATTTTCAAAATTGGCCAAGATTTGGGGTGGGAATGGTATATAGGGTCGGCCGAGCATTGCGATTGCAGTCACTTTAGAATGCCTAATTCTTGTAACATTTTTATGTCGGTTTCTTTAAGGCCAGACTCTTGAAGTGGCACGCCTTCGTTGTAGTCGTTGAGATAAAGCGGCGTGGGGGAAGAGTAGGAGCTGGAAGCGACAGACTCAGAGTAGTCAAGATAAGGGGTGTTGATACCGCTAATTTGGAGAAGGGTGTGGAAAATGGCCTGAGACGGGGCGATATACATTTGATTGTTGGCGGAAAGGGTCGGGCGAATATCGGGATAAGCTTTGTCGTATTCTTCGGAAGACCATACAATCAAGGGGACGTGCAACTGGTAGTAGGTTGGGACGGGCGAAGCATGGAGGAAGCGGCCGCGGTCGTCGTCGAAGATGTCTTCGCCATGGTCGGACACGTAGATCATGACAGCCTTAGAGTTAGAGCTATCAAGGAGCGAGATGATATCGTTGAGCAATTTGTCGGTGTATCTGACGGCATTGTCGTAGGCATTGAGCAGTTGCGGGCGATGGATGACATTGGCTTGCGAAGCATCATCGGGTTTGAAGAAAGCCATATCTTTAGGGTAGCGCTCGTTGTAGTTGAAGTGGCACCCGTAGGTGTGAAGGATAACGAAGTGCTTTTTGCCGGTGTTTTTTGAAAGGTTGTCGCGCAGGAGATCGACGAGATTGTGGTCGTAGTGGTCGTCGCCGTCGAGGTATTTGACTACGTCGGCTTCTTCTGACAAGTATTGCGTGTAGGAGTGGTTTTTAGCTTGGTTGGAGAATACGGCAGTGGCATAGCCGGCTTCTTTATAAGCTGTGATTATACTTTTGTGGTACCTAATAGAGTCGAAAGACAGAGGCGTGGTGGCAGTGAGCATCATCGGCACACACTTGTGGGTGGTGTTTGACTGCGAGATAGCTCGAGGGAAGGTTATTATGTCGTTTCTTTTCGAGAGGCATGGGTTTGTCGGGCGGTTGTAGCCGAACAATTGCCAATTTATGGCGCGAGACGTTTCGCCGATAACAAGCACGTAGACTTCATCGTGGGACTGGGCATGGGTGTCGGAGGCGTCGAAGTGGAAGTTGGCAGACGTATTGTGGAAGTTTGCGCTTTGATAAGTGCGGTTGAGCGCGGTAACGATATTAGATATTACATTTAAAGGGTATATGTGCTTGGCGGGATTGAAATTGCCGGGGATTATCATAGTGATTATGGAAAGGAGGATGCCAATTGACAGGCCAAACAGCCCGTAGCGTCGAGCGGCCAGCCGAAACTTGTCGGATGTGTGAAGCCGTCGGGCAGCGCTGTAGATGCCCCATGCAATCATAGGCAGATAGATTGCAGCGCTAATCAGAATGGGCAAAACGAGGTTTTTCAGGAGTTCACCGGCTTCGGATGCATTAGTTGTGACGCAGTTGATGAGCATATCAATGGCAATAATCGATTCGCCAAACAGATAAAGCACGACGATTTGGAAACTGTTCATTATCATGAAAATGATAAGCCATAAGACAGTGACGCCTGCGTTTTTACGTGCGCTCATCAAAAGGTAGTAAAGGGAAACGGGGACTAAAATATTGACAATTTTAGCCATTACCGACATAGATTCGGTAATATCCAGGATGATATTAGGGACAATCATCAATAGCGGAAATATGATAGCGAGAATATTGATGTTGTCAAAAAAACGACGTATTGATTTACCGTAATGGGTCATATTGTATGAAGAGTTATTGGGCTGTTGAAGTTTTATGTTTTTATATTGACGACAATTGGTGGTTATAATTGTCAGAAAGCCTCATTGATATTGAAAATAATTCCGGTTTCGCCTTTTCCGAAGCCAAAATCTAAACGGATATTGACATTTTTTTTAAATTCCCAGCGATAACCGATGCCAAAATTAGGTAAAATTTTTCGAGCTTGCAAATCGCCGAGTTTAGGGAACACATTAGCGGCACCTATCCAAATGACAGCGCTATTTCGATGCCAAATATGCTGTCGAAGTTCCATTGTGACATCGATTGCGTTTTTGTCGCGGTAGCGGCCCTCGTAATAGCCCCTCATGGTGTAGCTTCCACCGATGAAAGGGAGCATGGTCCAAGGGGTGTTTCCATATGTGAACAAGCCATGCAGATTGAGAGCGATTGTTGCATCGCGCCAAGCACCGAAGTAGTGGTTGACGGTAATTTCAGTGCTTGAGAACGCGTTTTTATTAAAAAAGAATCGAGGGAAGAACCGTTGGATTAGGCCAAGATACCATCCGGAATGAGGCGCTGTGATGCAATCGCGATTGTCGAAATAGAAATTGGCGCCTAATCCATAGTTAAAAATTTGCTTACATTCGCCATCCCATAGAGAGTAGTCGTCGGCATCTTTCGCCTTCATGTAATTGAAGTGGATGATTGGTCCGAGGAAGCCGTTTTTGAATAGTTGGTAGTCGAAAGAAGCTTTTACTTCGGCATTGAGTTGCAAGTATTTGGTTTTATTCTCGTCGAAATGAGCGACATCATATCCGATGCCCCAGAAATATGTTGGCATGGAGAAGAATGATAATTTATAGTTGCCACGCCAACGGTCGGAGGGGGTAAAATGCACGCCTTTTAAGCCGATATTGTAATAGCCGGTGATTGAAAAAACGGTGTATAAAGTAGCATTGGATTGAGAAGTGACAGAGTCGCGGTGGCCTGTATTGTAGAGCATAGCGCCTAATATGCCGACAGAAAGCTTAGTGTCGCTTGAGTAGGCTGGTCCGCCGATAAGGCTAAAGTCGACATTTTTGTTGGAAGGTGTTTTATTTGTGTCATCAAAATATTTGATGACTTTTTGAATGATATTAAGTTTTGGGGACGGGACGCTATCGGCAATAGAATCAATAGGCGTTGTTGATGCCATGGCCATATTGCTGACGATTAAAGATGTATCAGCGTCATATGAACCGACATCATCAATATCAGCGTAGGCTGATAATGAGAGAAGGGATAGCATGATGGTTAACAGATAGCGCATATTGGGATATACTAAAAGATTATGCAAAAATACGCATTTATCCTCAATTATTCGTAATTTTGCACATATGAAAATCAAGGAAACAACCGATATAATTGCCGAAATGCTATATAGAGCCGGGGTTAGACAGGTGATAGTGTCATCCGGGTCGCGGTCGTTGCGCATGGTACGTGCCGTTGCCGACAATAAAGGGTTGACAGTGAGAATGGTGGTCGACGAGCGTGTGGCGGCATTTATGGCATTGGGTATGGGGGATAGCACGAGGCAACCGGTAGCGTTGGTGTGCACCTCAGGGACAGCAATGCTCAATTATGCGCCGGCAGTAGCTGAGGCATATTATAGAGGTATGCCATTGATTGTCATAACAGCAGACCGACCGATTGAAAGTATTGGTATAAATGACGGGCAGACCATAGCTCAATATCAAGCACTTGACAGTATTGTTAAAGCATCGATTGATGTTGATGCGACAAAGCCTTGCCAACCGGGCGACATAGAAAAGATATCGAAAGTGCTATCGGAGTCGTTAACGCCGCGGCAGGGTCCGGTGCATATCAACTTGCATCTTGAGGAGGGCGGCGATGCCCTTACATATCGCAGCGAGCTATGTGGCATAAGGGATATAAAGCCGGGGAGGTTGCCAAATCATACGCAAATAGAGCTATCGGAATTAACAGGGAAAAAGATACTTATCTTCATAGGGCAGCGGCATCGTGATGAAGAATTTACAGAGCTGGTGTCGCAAATAGCCAGGAGAAAAGACGTCGTTGTAATAGCGGATATTGTAGCGAATTGCGTTGTAGGCAATGTGATAGCCGATGTGGAATCGATAATTGGCCATGTGGCTTGTTGCTCTGATGAATTTAAACCGGATATCGTAGTCACAATGGGTAAAACTTCGCCCATAAGCCGTAGATTTAAAGAATGGCTTAGGGGGATTGATGGATATCGGCATTGGCGCGTCAATGACAAATCGGAGCCTGAGGATACGTATTTTCATTTGGAAAGGACGATAGTGTCAGACGATAAGGCGTTTTTAAGATATCTTATTGACAATATGGCAGAGCCGAAAGAGATGGGCTATAGCGAAAAATGGAATGAGTTATATAAGCGCGCCATTAAAGCTAAAGCCATGCTATTGGCCGATGTGCCATGGAGCGATATCTCGGCCATCAAAATGGTGATGGACAATGTGCCGAACATGTACAATATACAATGCTCGAATGGGATGTCGATACGTTATTTATCGATGATAGGCGTGGGAGAATGTCCAATATACTGTAACCGAGGAGTTAATGGCATAGATGGGTCGACATCGACAGCACTTGGATTTGCCATAGTCGCAGAAGCATCCACGCTGTTGGTTACCGGCGATATGAGTGCGATGTATGATATCTCGGCATTGTTTTCCGGACAACTTACGTCAAAATTCAAGATGGTAATAATAGCCAATAAAGGAGGAGAGATATTCCGTATGATAAAAGCCACCTGCGAGTACGAGCAACGAGAGCGCTTACTGTGTCAGATTCCGGCAGTGAGGTGGCGAGATGTTGCACGCGCAGTAGGGATGGCATTTTATGAGGCGTCGGATGCAGATGGGCTTGGGGCAGTGCTTCCACAATTTTTTGAATTAAGCGAGAGAGCATCGATGTTGGTGGTAAACACACCATCGGGCAATAGCAGCGTTTATAAAGAGATAATAAACAAAATAGAAACAAAGATATGAACAAGGCAATTACATGGACAGAGATAAAACAATATGAGGACATATTGTTTGAGAAATATGGGAAAATAGCGAAGATAACAATCAATAGGCCACAGGTATATAATGCGTTTAGGCCTCAGACCAATATGGAGATGCTTGATGCGATGGCCTATTGTCGCGAATCACCGGAGATCGGAGTGATAATACTGACTGGAGCCGGAGATAAGGCCTTTTGTTCGGGTGGCGACCAGAATGTGAAAGGAGTAGGCGGCTATATAGACAGCAATGGAGTGCCAAGATTGAATGTGCTTGATTTGCACAAGGCTATACGCTCTATACCCAAGCCAGTAATAGCAATGGTAAATGGCTATTCGATAGGCGGAGGCAATGTCTTACAGGTGGTATGCGACCTGACGATAGCATCGGAGAATGCGCGCTTTGGTCAAACGGGGCCTAAAGTTGGCAGCTTTGATGCCGGTTTTGGTTCGAGTTATTTGGCGCGTTGCGTGGGCCAGAAGAAAGCGCGAGAGATATGGTTTTTATGTAGACAATATACTGCGGCAGAAGCGCTTGAAATGGGAATGGTGAATTGTGTAGTGCCATTTGACAAACTTGAGGAGACCACAGTGGAATGGTGCGAGACAATATTGCAGCGTTCGCCAATGGCAATACGAATGATAAAGCGAGCGCTCAATGCCGAGCTTGATGGGCAACGAGGATTGATGGAATTTGCCGGAGATGCGACATTGATGTATTATCTTATGGAAGAAGCGCAAGAAGGGAAGAATGCGTTTCTTGAGAAACGAGACCCTGATTTTGACCAATTTCCAAAATTCCCTGGTTGATGCTTAAAGCAGAGTGGACAAAATATACGCTGAAGTTTTATAGGCAATCGCGCACGTCGCGAGAAGTGCTCAACTTCAAGGAAACATATTTCATAAAAATATGGGATAGCGCGAAGCCTAACGTCATAGGATATGGCGAGGCAGGCTTGTTCAGAGGACTATCGTCGGATGATACGCCGGAATTTACGTCGATACTTGACGAGTGTTGCGCCAATATCAATGGGTTAAATTTGGCGACATTACCATCGTCGGCGATAAGAATGGGGATAGAGACGGCATTGTCGGATTTGGAAAATGGGGGAGAGCATGAGCCGTTTTATAGCGGCATGATACCTCCGACGCGCATCAACGGGCTGATATGGATGGGCGACAAGCAATTTATGCTCAATGAGATAGAAGTGAAGTTGCGGCAAGGTTTCAGTTGCTTGAAGCTAAAGATTGGAGGGATAGATTTTGCCAGCGAGGTAGACATTCTAAATAGCATCCGTAGCCGATATAGCAGAGATG
Organism: Bacteroidales bacterium; assembly: GCA_029218425.1. GTDB lineage: Bacteria > Bacteroidota > Bacteroidia > Bacteroidales > Muribaculaceae > JAGBWK01. Next base: position 18,972 of record JAQXRH010000017.1, read on the forward strand.
AGTTGGAGCTGCGACTGGATGCTAATGGTGCGTTTTTACCAGAGAATGCAATGCGCAGATTGGAGATATTGTCGGCATTTGACATACATTCGATAGAGCAACCAATTAAAGCCGGGCAAATAGAAGCTATGGCAAAAATCTGTGGCGTAAGTCCTATTTCAATAGCGCTTGACGAGGAGCTTATCGGCATAAAAAGCTTGGAAGATAAAGTTGACATCATTAGGGCCATACGACCGTCATATATCATATTAAAGCCGACATTGTGCGGCGGATTCGCCCAATCGGACGAATGGATTAGTATAGCAGAGCGAAATAATATAGGATGGTGGGCGACATCGGCACTTGAATCAAATATAGGATTAAATGCGATTGCACGATGGACCGCAGCTCATAAAGTGAAGATGCCTCAGGGGCTTGGGACCGGGCAGTTGTACACCAACAATGTAGATTCGCCACTTACACTTAATGGGGAATACCTCACATCACTACCGACAAATAGATGGAACTTCAACGAAATACGGTTTTAGACAAGATACGGAATTGTACTCCGGAAGCACGTGCGTTTATAGATAAGTGGTACGATGAAACAGACTACATTGTAGCGCATACGTCGGGGAGCACAGGAAGCCCTAAGCCGATAAAATTGCTGAAAACCGATATGAGAATTTCGGCAAGGAGTACCAACAGTTTTTTTAATATCACAGACGTTTCCAGGCTGTTGTGCCCATTGTCGGCAAATTATATAGCGGGAAAAATGATGATAGTAAGAGCAATCATGTCGGGTGCAGAGCTTTGGATGGAGCCGCCGAGTAACGCGCCAGTAGCCACTGATTATGGAGATATCGACATGATAGCTGTTGTGCCATCGCAAGTGCCACATTTGTTGGGCGATCAGAGAATTGTTAAAAGGGTGCGCAATATACTAATAGGAGGGGCTCAATTGTCGGCGAAGATGTCGGAGCAAATCGTCAAAGCCGGGGTATCGGCGTACGTGTCGTACGGGATGACAGAAACATGCAGCCATGTGGCATTACGCAAGGTAGACGGTTGTACACCAGAGCAATATGAGGCAATGCCAGATATCGATTTCGGGACTGATGACAGAGGATGCCTTGTGGTAAGATCAGATGCCAGATCTTTTAAGGAGATATATACCAATGATATGGTAGAATTAATAGACCATCGGCATTTTATATGGAAAGGAAGGATAGACAATGTGATAAACAGCGGTGGCATCAAAGTGTATCCTGAAGAGATAGAGAAAGAAATCCAACAAATCATGCCCGATGGGATAAAATATTACATCTCAAAGACAATTGATGAGAAGTGGGGCGAGGCTCCAGTGCTTGTTATTTCGGAAAGAGTGGATGATTGTGCCAAACTTCTTGCTGACGTGCGCGGATGTGTCAAGATGAAAGTTCAACGACCAATTGATATCATAGTGAGGCCGATAGAATATACATCAACAGGAAAAATAATCCGTCAAAAAATCGTATGAGCTAAAGAATAATTGGAAAATGGATATGAAATTTGGAGCTGAGCAGTTAAGGGGGGTTAGCCGAATTTTGATATTTTTTTAAGCATGGTTTCATTG
>JAQXRH010000018.1 GCA_029218425.1 Bacteroidales bacterium
ATTGGCCGTAACATTTATGCGCGACCCATCCGTTCCGCGTATTCGCAACGAGCTATACCCTATGCCTATGCCCACATCCGAAGTAGTCACCACCGACGGGGTCATCGACAACAGATACGGGACATCGACACCCTGATTTAAGTGCTCGATTTCCTTCGCTGTAACGTTAGTATACGCAATGGGAGTTTTTGAATCGGCTCGCTGAGCCACTACTGCAACCTCTTTAAGGTTGACCGCGGGCACACTGTCGGCTTCATTTGCGATAGCAACTTGCCCGCCGATTGCTGCTGCCGGCACATAGCCCGCAATGGTAGCAATCGCCAATACTGACAATTTTTTCATATTATTTATTCTCTACGCCGGTATTATCCGGATCAGGTTCTAAGGGTATAATCTCAGCCCATTCGCTTATGAGCACCCCTATAAAATTTGTTAACTGCGGCACAAAGGTACTTCTTTTTTCAGTAGATAAGAAATATTCTGTTTATTTTTGTAAAATTTTTCTTATTAATCCTCATTCCCGATTATGGATAATAAACAATATATAACACAGCTTTCACGCCGTGCCACATTGAATTACAAAGAGACTCAGCTGCTTGTCAACTCGACAATAGCAATGATTACCGAAGTGCTATCGCAAAACGACAGCTTGGCCATTCCCGCTTTCGGCACTTTTTCCACCGACAAAAGGGATGAATACATCGCTGTCGACCCCCAATCAGGGCATCGTATGCTTTATCCGCCATCGATATCCCCTAAATTCACTCCCGGCACTATACTAACCAAATCTATCAGCAATCAATAATGAATCAGACCATAGCCATATCCGCATTTGCCGGAATGCTCGCCCGCCATTCGGGCTACACCGCCGACTTCTGCGAGCGATTTGTCCACGAAATGTTTAAAACGGTTGCTGATGCCATCAAGGATTCGACCGATGTCACTATCAAAGGATTGGGTACATTTTCTGTCACTGCCGATGGCAACGTCGCCTTCACCCCCGACGCTTCATTTGCCGCCGACATCAATGCCCCTTTTGAATGTTTCGAGCCCGAAGTCCTCAGCGACGACATAACCGACGAGCAGCTCCTCAATGGCGAAACTGCCGACACGCCATTGTCTCAGCACATCGACGACAACGATACTACCGAAGTGTCCCACGCGCCTTCAATAGACCACGACGTCGAACCGGAAACCCCGGCCGATGAGCAGAACGATATACAGGCCGATGAGCGTGAGGAAAAAGCGGCCGACGAGCAGAGCGTAATCACGGCCGACGAGCACGAGGAAACCACGACGCCTGCCCCACAAGAGGCCGATGCCACCAGCTCTCCCTCCCACAGCGTCAACGAGTCCCACGAAGCTGAACCCGCCGCCTGCACCTCAGACATTCCAACAGAACCGGCTTCTTCACTCAAGGCAGACGACAATGCTCCTGCAGAGTTGCCCACAGAGACATGTTACGGACATGCTCCACGTCGCCGACCCGTATGGACATTCCTCGCCGGCGCACTGATTGGCGCAATTGCCGGCGCCGGCGCAACTTATTTCATTTTGGCACCTCGCAGCAACGAGGTCACGGCCGTTGCTACAACCGCAACCCAAGAAGCCACCACTGCCGCCCCCATCGCCAACGACACCATTGCCCCACCTACCGCCACCGATAGCATTCAAGCCACTGCGCCGGCCAACTCTGCCGCTAAGACTGAACACGACAGCACTTCTGCCCAAGCCGAAGTCTACGACACCATAACATCGACCCTCGCGCAGCTCTCCCGCAAGCACTACGGCTCTTACGAATTTTGGGTATACATCTACGAAGAAAACAAGGACATAATCGCCAACCCCGACCTTATCGAGCCCAACACTCGCGTGCGCATCCCGCGCCCCGAGAAATACGGCATCGACTGCCACGACCGCAACAGCATCAACAACGCACTCAAAAAATCACAGGAGATAGCCTCTCAACGAAAAAAATAATCCTCTGCTATTTCGACGCAGAGGAACCATCTATACAAAACCGCAATTGTAGTTTACACCGGTATCACAAGCATCGGCACATCGGCTTGAAGCAACAGCCTATGGGCAAGGCTCGGATTGAAAAACCGGAAAAACGCATTGCGTTTTTTATTGGCCAACGCTACCATGTTCACCTTGTGCTCGCGTGCCAAACGGCGGTAGTCGGCATCTATATCACCTACTGCCAACTCGTCGGAATTGAACGTAAACGATGGATAATGCTTGTGGCAATAATCCACAAGTGAGTCTATGGCCCGACGATCGTTTGCCGAAAGGCCCTTCTTCCCAGGGATATGCACTATGGTCACCTCTATGGGCGTATTGACAAACAACCTGTATATCGCCTCTATGGCAAGAAGGTCCTCCTGCTCAAGATTGCTGAAAAACAACACGTGCGACACATCGGTCATCCTCTCAAGCGCGATATTTTCCGGTATGCTGAACACCGGGGACTTGCATGAGTCAAGCACCTCAGCGGTGACACTCCCTATCAGCTCCTCCTCCTTGCGGTCGGCACCGCGGGTGCCCATCACTATCAATGTGGGCGAAAGCTCCTTGGATGTTTCATTTATCACATCCTCCGGCACTCCCTCGGTGATAAGATTACTGAATTTCACCGGCGGTATTTCCCCATTCTTAATGCGCTGCCTGAGTTGCGACTCAAAAAGGTCCATTGTGACTCGCGCCGCACGCATCAACGCATTGCCCACCTCCTGGGTCTCCGCAAGCTCGAACGAGAATGAATCAGTGAGCTGAACGCGTTTCGACAACGCCGGGTTGATAAACGAATGTAGCAACATGATGCGGGCCTTATGCCTATACGCCACGTCAAATGCCATGACTGTGGCCTTCATCGAGTAGTCGGAAAAATCCACCGGGACAAGTATTAACGGCTCATTGCTTTCCTTTGCCTTCCCGCAGTCCTTGTCTATCGCAAAAATTTCCGAATTTTCTATAATGCGCAATGCTTGCGGCAGGTCTGCCTCTTTTATCCTCACGCGCACTCCCGACGACACCACCGGCGTAGATAGATTGACATTATGCAACACTGCGGCCACACCTTCGCGCTCAAGCATGTTCTTGAGCGCGACTGCGTGATCGTAAGTGTGTATTGCTACGGTTATCAATCTGTCTTCTTCCATATCGGCAGATGCTTTTTGGCTTTTCGTCGCATTGTTACTATTCATCCGGCTGGCATAGCGACTCTCTTCGGGCCGGCCATCGCGTGTCAACCCGCAATCGCTATATATAGTAAACAACTATGGAAGACTAATTGTTTTCCTGCTCTTGCAGTATCTCTACTGCCATATCATAGATGGTAGTGTCGTCGAGCACTACGATGCCTCCGTCGGGGCCCGGCTCAATGTGCACGCCGCAATTCTTGCCAAATTCGTAGTTAGTTCCTCCGAAATAATTTCTGACGGTTTGAACGGTAATATTGAGTTTATCAGCAATACGATGTGTCGCGCCGTCAGGCAAACTGTCTTTGAGACGGCGAAGTTCATTGAATGTGATTGTCTTTGTCATGATATTTAAATTTTAATTAGTAAATATATTTTCAAATCTCTGCGACGGGCGCTGCCGTTTAGCCGGCATTTCCCGTTATTCCGCTCTAAATTATTAATATATTCTGAAATTGCCAAAAAAAGTTGACATAGATTTTTATGTTTTACGGCATATTTTTTCTATCGCCTACCACCGCCAGCTATTTTAGCCTCTATAAATCAGCGCATACCGCTTATTTCATAAAAATTTAATTAGTCCTTTGCTCCGGCATTTTTTTTATCATATCACTTCTATCGCTTCGGCATCTATCCAAGCCCTATTATCGCCTGCCGCCTCTACCTCTACCCATTTCTTGACACGCGGGTCGAGGGGCGTCGACAGCTCTCTTATCACTTTCACCTTGCTTCCCTCATGCAATAGCATCGCCTTCTGCGACTCATTGAGCGGAGTAGCCGGCGAGGTCGACAACTGTGTCGACTCTACCACCACTATCGCCTCCTTATTTCCTGTCACCACCGACGCCGCATTTATCGAAATGACTATGCTTACTATATTAATCAACAACACGACTATCGCCGCAAAGAAATACACCTTGCGATTACGAATATTTCGGCTGAAGATATATCCGGCCGCAAGCAATAATACTATCACAAAGATTACAATCGACAATATTGCCCAGCCATTGGGCGAAAGCATGAGCATCGTTTTTTCGACCAAAATGTTGCTTATGCCATCTGCCGGGCGGGCATCTATGATTTTGCTGTTGACAAATTCCAAATTGGCACGTGCATCCTCATCGGTTGGATCGAGACGCAACGCGCGTTCATAATATATGATTGCTTTGGCCAATGAGTCTACTCGATAATACGCATTGCCCAGGTTATAATATATGGCCGCCGAACTACCATCGCGCTCTATTGCCGCTTTATACAGCCGTATCGCCTCCTTATAGTCATTCTCGCCGCCTCGCATATACGCTTCATCGGCCGCTTGGTCAAGCGACTCTACCGCGGGCATAGCGGCCGCCGACCCATTTCCGCCATCTACTGCAATGCTGTCCTGCGACGACGCGCTGTCGCCACCGTCCTGGGCCATCATCGGGCAAGCAACCATCAATATTGCCGCCAATATGATTATCTTATATATCGATTTCATCCTTTCGCATTTATTATTTGACATGTTTGCTTACCATTTGGAGCTCGTTCATCGCTTCAAATGCCGTATCATACACTTCTTTGAGCGGACGATTTAGCGACTCGGGGGTGTAGCGCGCCATCTCACACTCGTCAAGCACTTCTATCACATGCTGTATCGTACTCTCGTCAGCGCCATATCGGGTCAATTCTTCACTCACATTGCTACGGGTCAACGCCGACATCGGTATGCTCAACTTATCGCTCACATACCCCCACAATGCCTTCAGCACTGCGTCATAGAATGCCGCGCTATCGTTTTTCTGCATCAAGCCATAAGCTATCGACAGACGCTTCTTGGCCATCTTTCCCGCCTTCGACTTGCGCATCCCCACCACATCGGCATTGGCCTTATGCCGCTTCACTGCTATCAGTGTTACCGCAGCAAGAATCATCACCAAGAGCGGATACAGTAGCCAATAACCTATCGTCTTGGCATATAGCACATGGCTGTGCGACAACGATTTATCTCCTGTTTTGATATGGCGGATATCGGTATTCTTCACCTTCACCGCCTTTTGGTCGGCATCCTGGCTTCCGCCTCCTACGCCTTTGGCCACTTTGACATTGTAGGACGGAAGGTCGATGGTGACATACTCATTTTTCGAAGGGTCGAAATAGACAAACGGCGACGCCTGTATCTCAAAATCGCCCACGGCATCAGGAACAAAGGTATACTCTATTTCCATCTTCCCGCTGACTGTCGACCCCGACACTTTGGCATCCACATTCTGGCTGGGCGAATACTGCTGGAACTCCTCGGGGAACGTGACCTTTGGCCCGGATATATACTTGATATTGCCCGTTCCGGTTATCGTGTATTTTAGCGACGCTGCCTCATTCGTGCGCAAGTTCTCCGATGTCAGATTGCTCTTTATGTCATATCGGCCTACTGCTCCGTTGAAATCAGCCGGCGCAGGAGCTGGCAATGCCTTAACATTGATTACCACATCGCTCGAAGGCAATTTCACACTGCGCTCTACCGGTCGGGCCATGCTGAAATATCCATTATTGATACGCTCATACTGCTGCACCACAACGTCGTACGCTCCCGTCTTAAGCGTCAACTTGCCCGATTTTTGAGGGAACATGATATACTTGCGCAGCACCACCACCCGGTAGTTCTGGCCATTGTAATGCTCTATGTCCACCGGATTGTTTTTCATATCAAGCTCCTCTATCAGAAATCCTTCATACGACTCGGGCGTGGTCTGCGAGAACGACGATATACCATCATATTTGGTGTACAGCTTCAATGTGCATTCCACAGCCTCCTGCTCGTAGACTGTCGACTTATTTAGCGACGCTCTCACGAAGATGTCATTGCCAGTTATCTTTTGGTCGGGTGTCTGCGTATAGATGTCGCCCGGTTGCGGCGACGGTTGTCCTGTGCTCGATTTATCGGCGGGTAGGACGGTGAACTTAGTCTCCGACGTATGCAATTTCTTCCCGTCGGCCTCTATCGTAGCCGATGGTATGACGTACGTCCCCTCCTTATCTGCGCGATACATGTATGTATAATCTACCGTCATGTTGGAGGATGTCACTCCATTGATTATCTGTACGGACTGTGATGTCGAGACCGATGGTCCATATAGCAGTTGGCAGCCTTTGATGTCGCCTACCGTTGGTTTGCCTGCCTGCGCATTCTTCAATCGGTAGACCACCTGGAAGCGCTGGCCGGCGATGACATTGCGTGGCGGTATCACATTAAATGACACTTGCGACACCATGCTCATTGTCGCCACACATATACTTAATAATATCAAACTAAATCGTCTCATTATATGTCGATAAGTTTTTAATTATATATTGCTCTTCAATTTTTATCACCACGGCTTCTCATGATATTGCGAACCTACTGGCACCTGCTGCTTCTCAAGCCGCTGGCGTGCTTTATTCTCATTCTGCTGGGCCGCGTTAAGTATGTTCTCCGAATTTGACTTCTTCTGATTTTGCGGCTGTTGGGGCTGAGGCTGCTGTGGTTGTGGCTGGGGCTGCTGAGGCTGAGGCTGCTGCTCTTGATTTTCATCCTGCTTTTCCTTTTCCTCATCCTGCTTATCCTGCTTATCTTGTTGCTGTTGTTGCTGCTGCTGCAACTTGAGCTGAGCTACACGCAAATTGTGGCGCGCATTCTCGTTGCCCGGATTTATGCGCAATGCCTTCTTATATTGCTCTATACTCTGGGCATACTGATCCTCGCTAAACATCAAATTGCCCGAATTATACACCGATTTCTCACGTATATTCTTATCTATGCTCGCCTTATATAGCTCATTAAATATCACATTGGCACTCTGCTTTAATTCGAGGCTCAACGAATCGGACGCATTTGCCGACCCCGGACTTACATTCTTATCATTCCCCCCGGCGCCACCTATCTCATCGGCTCGCTTAAGCATCGCCACAGCAAGATTATATTTGGCCCGCTCGCTCATTGGATTGATAGTAAGCACGGTATTATACAATTCCATGGCCTTGGCATAATCCTTTTCCTTAAAAGCCTCATTTCCCTTGCGCAAATAGTTGCGCTCCTTGCGTGTCGTCTCAGGCTCCGTCTCTGCCGTATCGGCATATGACGTAAACCCGCACATCAACAATATGATTAACAATATTCGACTTTTCATTTTACTGGCTTGCTAAAGAAGTTAATTTTACTCAACCATCCTATTTTGCGCTCCAACACAAATATATCTATCACTATCAGCGCGAACGCTATCCACAGAAACACATAAAACCGCTCGGCCGATGCTTTATATTTCACCGCACCCAAATCAGCCTTATCTATCTTATCAAGCAATTTTATCATTTGCGCATCGGCATCGGCATCATTCCCATTTATATAGTTGCCGCTTCCGCTCTCCGCTATCTGGCGGGCGCTCTCTGAGTTAAAACGTGTGGTAACCGGCGTGCCGCTTTCATCCTTGAGGAATTCATTACCGCCATCCCCTATTGGTATCAATGCCCCTTTTGCCGTACCTACTCCTATCACGTTGACCTGAACGCCTGCTTGGCGTGCCTTGTCGGCCACCGCTATAGCCTGTGCCTCATGGTCCTCAGCATCTGTAAGCAATATGATGGCCCTGTTTACATCTTCATTGGCCGAAAAGCCTTGGAGGCACATATCTATGGCTGCTCCGATATCGGTGCCCTGCTCCTTTATCATATCGGTCGACAAATCATTTATATACAATTTCGCCGACACAAAGTCGCTTGTTATTGGCAACTGCATCGATGACCTTCCGGCAAACACCACCAATCCTACTTTATCATTGCCAAGTCCGTTGATAAGTTTGGTAAACAGAAATTTTGCCCTATCCAATCGGGATATGCCCTTAGCATCATCGGTCGACGATGCCAACATTGACCGCGACACATCGACTGCTATCATTATTTCTATTCCCGAACGCTCCTCCGACACTTCTTTCTCGCCATGTCGCGGGCGCGCCAACGCTATTATCAGCGATGCCACCGCAAGCAGCATCAACACTATCTTGATGGCGGGCTTATATTTCGACGCCTCCGGCATCAAGCCCTCCAACAACTCCGGCCTTCCGTAACGCGCCAACTTACGCTTTCGCGAATAGCGCGCCAACAGGTATAATGCCAATATTAACGGCAATACCGCCAATAAATACAATATTTTGGGATGTGCAAAGTCCATATTACTATTTATTTTAAGGAATTGAACGTAGATATGTGTGGCGCAATATCGCTTGCAGCAATATAAGGCCCAAGGCTATCCACACCAATAGCTCGAAATTATCCTCCGTACGCGAGTAATCGTTTACATCAAAATGCGTAGTCTCAAGCTTGTCTATCTCATCAAAGATATTATTCAACACTTTCTCATCAGTAGCGCGGAAATACTTCCCTTCGGTAAGCGTCGCTATCTGCTTAAGCGTCTCCTCATCGATTACAACGTCGGTGGGTACATACGTCACGCGGCCGAAATAGTCTATCTGGGGATAATCGGCCTTACCGTTCGACCCTATCCCTATCGTATACACTTTGATACCTCGCTCCTTGGCTATCTCTGCTGCCGTCAGCGGCGCCACCATCCCGGCATTGTTGCTACCGTCGGTCAGCAATATGATGCTTTTACTCTTTGCTTTCCCCGATATGATGCGGTTGATTGCGGTGGCAAGTCCGTCGCCTATCGCCGTGCCATCGGCGAGCATCCCATCTCTCACTGTGGTCAGATAATTGGTAAGCGTCGCTTTATCAAGCGTCATCGGAACTCCCGTCAACGCTTCTCCGGAGAAAATCACCAATCCGATATTATCATTCTCCCTATTGGAGATAAACCGTGTCGCAACCTCTTTGGCCGACTCCAGTCGGTTCTTCTTCTCTGGCTTTCCTTTGTAATAATCATGCGCAAGCATCGACCCCGATATATCCATCGCTATGACTATATCGGTGCCATCTACCGACGACGTACGCCACTCGTCATGCGTCTGGGGGCGGGCCAACGCCACTATTATACAGCCCAATGCAAGCAACTGCAATGCAAACAATATGTGCCGACAAGTCGCCCTGAACGAACGCGGCATCTTCGCAAAAGGCTCCGTCGACGATATCATCATCGCCGGATACGAATTGCGCTGCTTCATGATGTACCATGCTATCAACGGCACGTACACCAGAAACAACCATAATATTTTTGGATAAGCTAACTGCATCTTCTATTTCAGTATTTTCATTGTTTACAAGACTATACCGAGCGTCGCTTACTTGCCTCCTCCGGCTTTTTCGGCATTCTCCGGTTTTGCGTTTCCGGCAACTTCGCTCCCCGATTTCTTCTCGACTTCCTCGGCGCTATTTCCCGGCGCGGCTGTTGCCTTACTGTCCTCTTCCGTAGCCTCAACGGGCTTGGTATCCTCCACAAATTGCAGCGCCGACTTATATGCACGTATATTGTCATCGCCAAGCGGCGTTGCCTTCGCAAATTTCACAAAGTCGGCTATCTCAAGCACATGCGCCACAAGCTCTTTCGACATGATTTCATCGCGCGAGCTCTTGAGCGCGGCTCGTATCTGCGTCGACGTCATCTCCATAGCATTTATGCCAAATCGCCGGTCGAGATACTCTCGCAATATATCGGTAAGACGCGTGTAATACTCTTTATACATGCCCTGCTCGCATAGCTGCTCCCTGCGCAATTGCTCCAACTTGCCCATTGCCATCTCGTAGGGCGGCGTCTGCTTCTTCTGTGGCAATATCCTTATCTTTACTCGCTTCGTAAGTATCAAGTAGGCGCATATACCTCCGGCTATTATCACCAATGCTATAACTATGAATAGCCAATTATCTATGAGCCAGTCGGGCAGATAGTCCACCAGTTTTCGATTATACGGAGGCATTATTCCGCTCATCGGCATCAAGTCGCTCTCGGCCGTAACACTATCTACGGGGAACACCCTTAGCGCTATGCTGTTTGACTGCACTGTATCCCGCCCATTGGTATAGACAATTCCGGGAATGATATAGTCGCCCGAATCAAACGACTGTATCTTGATGATCGACTCAAGGAGATTTGCTCCGGCTTCGTCCTTCGTCAATGTTGGATTATCATACCCCTCCACCACTTCTACCCCGGGGGTCAGCTCTACTAATTCCGAGGCTGCCTCCTTATTCTTCTCCATGGCCGCCGAATCCGGACGCAATATCAACTGCGACGCCTCCGTAGCATTGGCATCGTTGACCGTAAGATGCAGACTGGCCGTCTTGCCCATCAATATGGCCGACGAGTCGACACTCATCTTCACTATCGGACGTGCCCCCGACATCCCCATCGCGGCACCCGCAATCAATGCTATTGATAATATATACTTTTTATTAATCTTCATAAATCGTATATTATTGGATTTTTATTATGGCTGTATTTTGGCTGCTGCCATCGCCATTATGCCTATCGCGACACACGCTTCTTGAACAAGCCCATCAGCGGTATCACATAATCCTCATCAGTGGTCACCGACACAAAGTCGACACGGCTCTTGCGCAAGGTCTCTACGGTGGCCTGCTGGCGCTCATACCACCATCGCTCATACGTCTGGCGCACCTTCTTCGACGATGTGTTTATCCACCTGTCGGCCCCGGTTTCCAAATCAGCTATGCGCATCAGCCCCACATTGGGCAACTTGCTGTCGCGCTTATCATACACCTGGATGCCATAGATATCATGCCGGTTTGCCGCCACGCTCAACGCGCGCGAATAGTCATGGCTATCTATATAATCCGATATCAAGAATGTCGTACAACGCTTTTTCAACGCATCCGAAAAATACTTCAGCACCACCGACAAGTCGGTGCCTTGGCTCTCCGGTGTGAAATCCAACAGCTCTCTTATTATCAGCAATATATGTTTGCGGCCCTTCTTCGGCGGTATGAATTTCTCTATCTTATCCGAGAAAAATATCACTCCGGCCTTGTCATTATTCTGTATCGCTGAAAATGCAAGGGTCGCCGCTATTTCCGCTATCATCTGCCGCTTTTCATCTCCTACAGCTCCGAAAAATCGGCTGGAGGACACATCTATAAGGAGCATCACGGTCATCTCGCGCTCCTCCTCATAGACTTTCACATACGGATGATTATGCCGCGCCGTGACGTTCCAATCGATATCTCGAATATCATCGCCATACTGATATTCGCGCACCTCCGAAAACGTCATGCCGCGTCCCTTAAATGCCGAGTGATACTCGCCCGCAAATATATTGCGCGACAATCCTCGTGTTTTTATCTCTATACGTCTTACCTTTTTAAGTAGTTCGTTAGCGTCCATAGTCCTTTTTCATCTGGTCTTTTCCCTACCTTCTAAATAGGGTTGTGGCCGTAACATCCCTCCCTCGCCACCTTCCTCATTATTCCTTTTTATATAGCCTTCTACTCCGGCATATAGCCTCGCGTTTTATATAAGCCCCGCGTCGCAGCAATATCGCCTTGCAATTTACGCAGCCCCGCGTACTGGTCATATAGCCTCGCGTACCTTCGTTCCGCTATCTTCGCCGGCGCCCCCATTGCCCTATTATCAGGGCACCTCTACCTTGTCGAGTATGTTGGAGATTATCTCGTCGGCAGTGATATTGTTGGCTTCTGCCTCGTAGGTCAACCCTATACGATGACGCATCACATCGTGGCACACCGCACGCACATCCTCAGGTATCACATATCCGCGATTGTGCAAGAAGGCATAGGCACGAGCCGCCTTCGCCAACGATATCGACGCACGCGGCGATGCCCCGAATGCTATGATATTAGTCAAATCCGACAGCCCTGCATCCTTGGGATAACGGGTAGCAAACACGATGTCTATGATGTACTTCTCTATTTTCTCATCCACATAGATCATCTCCACAATCTTCTGAGCCTCTAATATCTCCTGTGGCTTTACCAATGGCAATATCTGCACTTTCTGATTGGAAATGTTCTGGCGAATTATCTGGCGCTCTTCTTCTCGCGACGGATACCCTATCACCACCTTCAACAAGAAACGGTCAACCTGTGCCTCTGGGAGCGGATACGTCCCCTCCTGCTCTATCGGGTTCTGTGTAGCCATCACCAAGAACGGCTCATCAAGACCGAATGTCGAGTCGCCGATTGTCACCTGACGCTCCTGCATCGACTCAAGCAATGCCGACTGCACCTTCGCCGGGGCTCGGTTGATTTCATCGGCAAGCACGAAGTTGGCAAATATGGGGCCTCGCTTTATCTGGAAGGTCTCTTTCTGTACCGAATATATCATCGTGCCAAGCAAATCGGCCGGAAGCAAATCGGGAGTGAACTGTATGCGGCTGTACTTCGCATCTATAAGCTGGGCAAGGGTCTTGATGGCCAAGGTCTTTGCCAATCCCGGCACACCCTCAAGAAGTATGTGGCCATTCGACAACAATGCTATTAGCAACGACTCTACCAAATGTTTCTGACCTACTATGGTCTGATCCATCCCGTTTGTTATCAATTTGACAAAATCATTCTTACTTGCCACCAATTCGTTTAGTTCACGAATGTTGACCATTTGGGTTGAAATTGTGCTCATGTATGCAAGATTTATTTATGTGTTATTATATTTCTCTTTTTTCTACTCACAAAGGTATATAATAAAACCATTGGATATGTGAATTTTGATGTTAATTTTAGCTATTTATCCTTTCACGTTTTTAACAATTTACTCCGCAATCATCCACCTTTTTGCCTCTTTCCCGCCATATTCTATAACACGAATACCGGTTGCGACTCTGCCGTCGCAACCGGTATTCTTTGTCTATTTATGTCGAGTGCTTATTCTGCTGTCGCAGGGTCGAGCACCACTACTGCATAGTTGCCTTGTGCCATGAAGTCCTTAATGAAGTTCTGCACATCTTCTACTGTGATTGACTGCAATGTCTCTACATCGCCATTGAATGTATCGACACCGTTCTCCAACCAGCCACTGATTGCACCGAGCCATGCCCCATTCTTCTCTTTGCCCTCATTGGCATTTTTTACCATATATTCAATCACTTTGTTGAGCTCCTCCTGGGTGATATTGCTCTGCATCTTCTCTATCTCTCCGGCTATGTAGTCAAGCACCTCTTGCTTCATCTCCGGCTTCATCGGGAACTGCGTTGCAAGTTGGATATTCTTCCCTGGCATTCTGCCCATTGAGCCCGATGCACCGATGGAATATACAGCACCCATATCCTCTCTCACTGTGTCGAGGAGTCGCTTCGACAATATCTGGCCTACCACCGACGCTACATTTTCATTCTTTGCCGTATAGGGCGCGCTGCCCGATGCCACGATAGATACGAAGGTCTGCGGCGTCTCCATCTTGGTGGTGTAGGTGTCGTTGATCTTGCCATCGCGTATCATCAGCGACGGCTCTAACTCGATTTCTTTCACTGCCTTGGAGGCGTCGGCCGGAAGCGTAGCTATGTATTGCTCTACCAACGGACGGAACGTTTCCATATCCACATTACCTACAAATACGAATGTGTAATCGGCCGCATTGGATGTCACATCATGCACTATCTTCAAGATGTTCTCGCGGTTGGCTTTCTCTATGTCGTCGGAGGTGATGGGCAAGCGTCGCGGATTTACAAACAAGCTCTTCATCACATCGCGGCTGAACACATACTGCGGATTCGACTCCTGATTGCGCAAAATGCCGGCAAATCGGTTCTGAAGCGATTTAAACTCATCTTCAGTAATTGTGACATCGGTCATGGTCATGTAAAGAAGCTCCATCATAGTGGGCAGATCCTTTGGCGTTGACGACCCCGACAGCTCTGTCGTATGGTTCGACACCTCAAGGCCTACGCTCACCTGCTTGCCCGACAAATATTTCTGAAGGTCGGTCTCGGTATATGTACCAAGTCCGTTCGACGACAATACCAATTCCAAATTCTTGATATCGCTATCGTAGCTCGACGGCAATTTCGACGTGCCTCTGAAGGCCTCGGCGCTCAGCAATATCTCATCGGCCTTAAACGTGGTGGGCTTAACTATCACTTTCACTCCGTTCGACAGCGTAAGCTCGGTTGCTCCCCACTGGTCAAGGGTCTTCTCCGACACTATCTTTCCGGCTGCGGGCAGATTGGGTATCAACGGCTCTGCTTTCACCTCATCAACGTAAGCCTCGAGTGTCTCGCCGTCTACCTCGGCAATTGCTGCCGACAGCTCTGCCTCTGTAGGTATCGCTTCTCCCTCTTTTTCGGGCAAAAGCGCCATGACTACGCGGTTGCTATCGGTGATAAGCTGCGGCAACACTGAGTTAATCATGTCTACGCCTATCATCGGCACTACCATCTGCATTATCTGATACTCATCTTCTATCGAAGGTATCGGCTCATTGTCAATGAAGTGGCGTACGTACTCATTCACAAAAGCACCATTCTCGCGGTCGTTGCGGTTGTTGTACTGGCGCTCCAACTGCGACATATATTCGTCCTTTGCTCGCTGATACTCGCCTACAGTAAATCCGCTCTGCTTTGCACGCAAGGCCTCACGATACACTGCCTTCAACGCCGGCGCAACATTATTATCCTTGCCTACTAATATCAGCGAGAACGCATCCTTTGTCTTCGACACGAAGAACTCGCCATAATCAGCAAACGACTGCGCAAATGCCGCATCGGGCTTATTACCCAAGTCAAGCAAACGGTTGTTGAGCATCGAACATATAATATCCGTAAAATATTTCTGCATCAAATACGAGATATTTCCTCTCATCTCCTGAGGGAACACTTCGTTCTTGAAGAACATGTACACTATGGCATTCGACTGCTCTTTATCCGACCCGATTGCATATATCGTGCCTTCCGTATCGGGTACCGGGAAATACTGACGCTCAGGAGCATCGGCCGGCATCTCTATGTCGGAGAATAACTCCTTGATTTTGGCCTCGATGCGGTCTACATCAATATCGCCTACCACTACTATGCCCTGCTGGTCGGGACGATACCACGACTCATAATAGTCGCGCAATGCCTGATGAGGGAAGTTGTCCACCACCTCCATCGTACCGATTGGCAACCTGTGGCCATACTTGCTGTTGGGATACACCGTCGGCAACAGGTTTTCGATGATGCGCATCTGGCCCACATTGCTGCGGCGCCACTCTTCATGTATCACACCACGCTCCTTGTCGATCTCATCGCCGTCAAGGGTCAACGCATTGGCCCAATCATGGAGTATCAGCAAACATGAATCCTGCACCGTCTCGCGGGCTACCGGCACATTGGATATGTTGTATACCGTCTCATCCAATCCGGTGTAGGCGTTAAGGTTGTAGCCGAATTTCACTCCTACCGTCTCAAGCCAGTTGATTATGCCTTTATCAGGGAAGTTCTTAGTCCCATTAAAACACATATGCTCAAGGAAGTGGGCCAATCCTCGCTGGTTTTCCTCCTCAAGTATACTTCCCACCTTCTGGGCAATGTAAAAATCTGCCTGACCTTTCGGCTTCTCATTGTGGCGAATGTAATAAGTCAACCCGTTAGGGAGCTTACCTATGCGCACCGCCGAATCCACCGGCAGCGGCATGTCCTGCGCCGATGCCACCGTCTGCACCATAAACAATGCACCGACAAGCATCAACACTTTTCTGATTATTCTTTTCATCTGAAAAATATTTAAAAAAAATCTAATTAATATTCGTATCCAAAAAATCCCTAACCCCTAATCCGCATCACGCACAATTTCCCCCTTCCCCCTATTATAATACGCAAAGATACAAAAAATGTTACACCAAAATCAACTTTTTCCTTAAAATATTTGTCCGGCAAGCCATTACGATATTACAAAAAAAACAAAAAAATGAGAATATAACCGAGAAAATTTTTGTGGAGTGTATGATTTTGACGCATTTTGAAGTTGAACGGGATACACTTCTCACACTTCCGGAAAATTTCAGGTCCCATGGTAGGAGTGAAACGCTAAACATTCGGGGGAGCAACCCCATCTGTATGCACAAAAAAAAGAGGAATACACTACAATGAATATTCCTCTCATTACTGTTGTGCTCGAAGCGGGACTCGAACCCGCACAGCTGCAATAGCCAAAGGATTTTAAGTCCTTCGTGTCTACCGTTCCACCATTCGAGCAGCCTGTAAACGTCTGCAAAGATAATTTTTTTATTTTTATTGTGCAAATCTTTTTTCACTCTCCCACTTCTTTGCCGCGCTATGCCACCGCCCCCGCCCGGCTCCGCATTCCAACCCTACTGCCCCACCATGGCGGCTACCATTTAATCTGCCCCTAAAACGAAAGGAGGTGTGTCAAATTTCAGGAATTTAACACACCTCCCTTTATCACTTTACACTAACTATTTACCCCTTGGTATTGGGAGCCTCAAGCCCATAGTGGTGCTTACGGTCAAGCGCTTTGAGCAACAACCCGAAGACAAGGGCAAGAATACCAAACGATGCAAATATCAGCATCGGTGCGGTGTAATTGTAGCTCAGAGGATTGAACACGTCGGTATTGGTCGACGCCAATACTCCTCCTATTATCATCGGCACGGCATACAGCCCAATATTCTGTATCCAGAATATCACTGCGTAGGCCGACCCAAGCAATTTGCCATCCACAAGCTTCGGCACCGATGGCCATAGCGACGCCGGAACAAGGGAGAACGATATGCCCAGCAATACGATTGCCAGGAATGCCACTACGATACCGAATGTGCCCATCGGCGACTGTATTTTGTCTACCACCAACACGAAGTCGCGGTCGATGCCTCGAGCCTGCTGGAGTTCGATACTCGTATCTTTATCCTTGAGGAAAGAGGATATTTTTTGCGAAGCTGCCTCATGGCGTTCTGCCTCATCGGCCACCGATGCATCAGTAAATGCCTCTCGCAGGTTGAATACCACAGTCTCGCCTACGCCTTTACCTACGATCAACGATGCCACTTCCTGATTGGCAAAATTCTTGGGGCTGAACACCACGTTTATAGTCACTTCTTCCCCATTTTCGTTGAGCTGCGTATCCACGACTTTTCCCGACACGATGGAGTTGTCGGCCACTTTATTCTGGTCTTCGCCTCGCAATGCCGGCAATCCGAGCGCAAACGTAAGGTGGCATATTATCATCAGCAACGCACCGAAGATAAGCATCGTAGCGCCTTTCCCTTTCTTGTCGAGATAGCGGCCCAGGAACGGCGTAATAGCTGCGGCGCCAAGCGGGAACACGGTGAAAATCGCTGCAGCCGACTCGTCTGAAATGCCGAGGTTGCACTGCAGCATATTGGCCGCATATTTCTGGAACGGGAAGATAGCCGAATAATACAGCACGCATAGCAATGCCACGATCCAGAACACCTTTGACTTGAAGATATACTTCAGGTCGGATATCTTGAACGGATCGTCTTTCTCCTCGTTATTACCTATCTGGCGCTCAAGTTTCTTGTCCATCACTGAATATGCTATAAAGCTGATAAGCCCTATGCACAGCAAGATTACGGTAAAGCCAACGGAACGTGACACGTTGAGCGTACCGCCAAGACGCGACACCAACGGCGACATGATGAATACGGCAGCTACGCCTACTCGCGCCAGCGCCATCTCTATACCCATCGCCAGCGCCATCTCTTTGCCGGCAAACCATTTAACGATACCGCGCGACACTGTGATACCGGCCATCTCCACGCCGCAACCGAATATCATAAAGCCTACCGCCGACAATTTGGCCGATGCCGGCATTCCCTCAAAGAACGGCGTCACATTCCACCACGCTTCGGGCAGATTGAGATTGTTAGCGAAGAATGTAGCCAATGCGCTATTCTCAAAGGCCTCTGTCAACGCGAAATAATTGATCGCTGCTCCCACGAGCATCACCGTTCCTGAAAGTATCGCCGTAAACCTCACTCCCATCTTGTCGAGAATGACACCTGCAAATATCAGGAAGAAGATAAACACGTTAAGGAATGTCTCCGACCCGGCATAATGCCCGTAGGTCCCAGGATCCCAGCCTTTGGTATCCTGCAACGCTGTCTGCAATGGCGACAACACTTCCATAAACATGTAGCCGAAGAACATCGCCATAGCAAGCAGTACAAGCGCCGTCCATCTCACTGCCGGACGGTCGCTAAGCAATTTTGTTGTTACTTTTTGTTCCATTTTATGATTGGGTTAGTGATTATTATCAATATCCGTTCCTATCCAATGCCGCCCTATACTTGCTTGCATTGGCCTGATGGGTGGCATAATCGGCAGCGAAGTTGTGGTAGCCCGAGAAGTCCTCTTTGGCACACATATAGATATAGCTATGCTCCGGCGCGTTAAGCACGGCGTCGAGGGTCGTAGCTTGCGGCAGCCTTATTGGGCCGGGGGGCAACCCGCCATATAGATATGTGTTATACCTGGAGTTGACCTGAAGATGCTTGTTGAGCAACCTGCGAAGCCCGAAGTCGCCAAGCGCGAATTTCACTGTCGGGTCGGCCTGAAGCCTCATCCCGGCATCAAGCCGGTTGAGATACAACCGCGCCACCTTCGGCCGCTCATCGCTCTTGTTAGTCTCCTCCTCCACTATCGATGCGAGGGTCGACACCTCGTCGGGCGTCAGCCGCAAGGCCGCAGCCTGCTCGCGCCGTTTTTCGTTCCAGAATTTGTTATAATTGTCGGTAATCTTCTTCACCACTCCTTCTGCCGTCTCATCCCAGTAAAATTCGTATGTGTCAGGCAAAAAGTGCGCCGCATAATTAGCCGGACCGACGGCCTCGCCTTCAAGTAGCGCCGTGGTAGCCGCCACCAGCGATGCGCTGTCGGCAAGCAATTGCGCGTCGAGGCTTGCCATGAGCTGCCCGAAGGTGCGCAGATTGTTGAATGTCACCTTCACCGGGTCCTGCCGATGGTTTTTAATCCGTCGGGCAAGCTGCCACGCTTTTTCGCCCGGCTCTACCACATAGCTGCCCGACTTCAGCTCCCCGCTGTCCGACAGCTTCCCCCATATCGCAAATACTCGCCCGCCGTAATCCTCGCCGAGCTTCGCCACTATCGAATCGCGCAATCCAGCTTCACCGGTCGCCGCGTCGACATATATGCGCTTACGCTGCCCGTCGTACGACTTCGCCGCATAGCTATATATCAGAAACCCTGCTATACAGCATACGACGACAACAGCTATTAGCCCTATTCCTATTACTTTCGTTCGTATCTTCTTTCGTCTTTTCATTCGTGGCTTGGCTTGCAATGTTATCCCTATCCGTTTTTGCTTTTACGAGGCTATCCCTGTGTCACATAGCTATCTCGCGCATATTCCGGCTATAAAATGCAAAGTTACTAATATTTTTAAAAAGGCGTTTAAGTTTTTGTTTAAAACTTGTACATTTGCACTAACCAAATCTCTCAAAACGCTTCTATCTATATTGTAGCACCAATATTTACAACCGACCATGCTTGCCGCCATCATCATTTTGGGAATCCTCCTCATCGCTTCGCTCGCCGGAAATGCCATCTTCCTATATCGGCTCATTGCCGTCAAAAGCGATTTAGCTGCTGCCGCCGAACGCGAAAAGGCCGCCGCCGAACGTGCCTCTCTTATTGAAAGCTCCGCCGCCGAACGCATCAGGCAGATCGAAACGGATGCCGACTCCCGCATCAAACTCGCCGAGAACGCTTCAGGCAAGGAATTTGAACGCATGCTCGCCGACAACGAAAAGCATTTCAAAATTTTGGCCAACGAACTTTTGGAAAGCAACTCCGACCGATTGCGCCGCCAAAACGAACAGCAGCTCAACGACATCCTCAATCCGTTGCGCGACAATATCAACGCTTTCCGCAAAAAAGTGGAAGACGCCTACAACAACGAAGCCCGCGAACGCTTCTCCCTCCAACAAAGCCTGCGCGAAATGATGGAGCTCAACCGCTCCATCGGCAAAGAGGCCAAGGACCTCACCGACGCCCTCCGCGGAAACAGCAAAGTGCAAGGCGACTGGGGCGAAATGGTCCTTGAGACTATCCTCGAAAAATCGGGGCTCAAACGCGACATCCATTTCCACGTACAGCTCACTACCGACCAATCGGGAGCCACACTGCGCGACGCGCGCGGACATGCCCTGCGGCCCGACGTCGTCGTCGACTTCCCCGACGGACGTTGCATCGTCATCGACTCTAAAGTCTCGCTTACAGCCTACGTCAACATGGTGAACGCATCCGACACCGCCGAGGCCGACCGTTACGCACAGCAGCACCTCAATTCGGTCAAAGCCCACGTCAAAGAGCTCTCGGCCAAGGACTACCAAGACTACATCGGCGACAAATCCACCGATTTCGTCATGATGTTCATCCCCAACGAAGGCGCATATCTCGCCGCCATGAATCTCGACACCGCGCTCTGGCAGGAGGCCTACGACCGCCGCGTCATCATCATATCCCCCACCCACCTCATCTCGGCAATGCGCCTCATTGAGCAACTTTGGCGCCAAGACGACATGAAACGCAACGTCATCGAAATAGCAACCGAGAGCGGCAAAATGTACGACAAATTTGTCGGCTTCGTCGATGATATGAACCGTATAGGCCGCAGCTTGGAACAGTCACAAAACGCCTACGACAACGCTATCAAAAAACTGCGCAACGGCACCGGAAACCTCATCTCCCGCGCCGAAAACCTCCGCAAACTCGGAGCCAAAACAACCAAACGCCTTGCAATCACCTCCACCGACACTGCCGACCCCGACCCCAACCACCAAGTCACCAACGGTAACCACGTCACCTCCGAGAACTCAGAGAACTCCGAGAACTCCGAGAACTCCGAGAACTCAGAGTACTCCGAGAACTCAGAGAACTCCGACACAATCACCAACTAACCCCCCGGCACCTCCTACCAAGCCCTCGCCAACCCCATCTTGATTTACTATTATTTAAAAACGCACTATTATAGCCCGTACATGCCACACAGCCAATATGTGCCTATTGCCTGGCAGCAATATTGCAATGCCATGCCGGCGATGGTCAGCACGACGACTTGTAGTCCTTGAGCATCTCCTGCAGACGCTTGCGCGCATAAAATATACGGCTTTTCACCGTGCCCAACGGCAGCTGCATCTTCTCGGCTATCTCATTGTATTTGTACCCCGACACAAGCAACGAAAACGGAATACGATACTCATCGGGGAACGAATTTATTGCCGATGTGATTTCTTGAACGGCTACCGAGCCATCTGGCGTCACAAGCCCCGACTCCTGTGGCAAATTAAGATGATACAAATCTTCCGTCTGGTCCACCACCGTCGACTCGCGCTGGTATTTACGATAATTGTTGATGAAGATGTTGCGCATGATCGTAAACACCCACCCCTTGAAGTTGACATTCTCAACATACTTTTCTTCATTGTCGAGCACCTTCAGGGTAGTGTCCTGCAATAAATCGTAGGCATCATCCTTGTTGGACGTCAGCATATAAGCAAAATTCAAAAGATTGCTTTGCAGACTTAAAATCTTGGATTTGATATTTTTAGAGCCCATAATAGAAAGTTTTATAATAGTAAATTAATCAAGGCAAATACAACTTTGCGATAGGTTCGCAACGCAAATTTACTATAATTTTTTAATATGCAAATATTTTTTGTATTATTTTTTATTAAATTCCATAAAAACCCATATTACCACACTTAATTATTTTATTAACAATATTTTAATAATTGAAACAATCTGTTGCATTTTAGTTACAAATCAAATTACCCCTCCGTAACACAAATTACAATTTAAACACAATTCTTCACAAACCCACCGTCAAATCCAACAATTAAACCGACATTTACACCAAAACCAACCATCGCCGAAAGCCATTCCACCATTTATTAAACCAAAATTTCGTCTAATTAATAATATTTTTAATTCTATATGTATATGATAATGGAATTTATTGTAATTTTGCACCGATATTTGCAAATACGAAATGGATCAAACCAACAAACAAGAGATGCTTGACCGCCGCTACCTGCGTATGGCGAAAATATGGGCCGAAAACTCATACTGCCGCCGTCGACAAGTCGGCGCCATCATCGTCAAGGACTCGATGATTATCTCCGATGGGTTTAACGGCACCCCATCGGGTTTTGAAAATGTGTGCGAAGACGAAAACGGCACCACCAAAGCCTATGTCCTCCATGCCGAAGCCAATGCCATAACAAAAGTGGCCCGTAGCAACAACTCCAGCGACGGTGCCACCCTTTATGTCACCGCTTCACCATGCATCGAATGTGCCAAACTCATCATCCAGTCGGGTATCAAACGGGTCGTGTTCGACGAGATGTACCGACTATGCGACGGCATCGACCTGCTCCGACGCGCCGGTATCGAAACCGTACACCTCAACATTTCATCCGAAACCGGCGCCGCCCAACAATGACACTCAACTACCAACCAGTTCTATAATTTCAGCATCAACTACACGGGCTATGCACGGGCAACGCCGGCAGCCGCTACATCTTAAGGTACAATTTCATCCTACACGCTACTAAAAAAACGAAAACACTTAGTCAGATGGACAGACTCACTAAAGGCAATATATGGATACCGCTTATCGCGGCAATAGCATTCGTCGTAGGCATTCTTGCCGGAGGCCTTTTGCAAGACCAGGGCGGGCGTTCCGACGGAGAAAAGAAACTTAGCAACATCCTCAACCTCATAGGCAGCGAATATGTCGACGTCGTCGACACCGACTCCCTTATCGAGGAGTCGCTGCCCCACCTCTTGGCCAGCCTCGACCCCCACTCTGTCTACATCCCCGCCAAGGACCTGCAAATGGTCAACGAGGAGCTCGACGGCTCATTCAGCGGCGTGGGAGTGCATTTCACCATCAACAGCGACACCATCGTGGTAATTGAAGCCACAAGCGGCGGCCCTGCCGAGCGCGTCGGCATCAAAGCCGGCGACCGCATCATCGCCGTCGACGGTGAAAACGTGGCCGGCACCGGCATCACCAACGACGACGTATTCCAGCTCCTCCGCGGCGAACGCGGCTCCATCGTCAAACTATCCATCAAGCGCTCCGGCGCCCCCAAAACCATCGACTTCGAAGTGACACGCGGCGACATCCCCGTGGCCTCTATCGACGCCGACTACATGATTGCCGACAACATCGGCTACATCCGCGTCAACAAATTCGGCCGCACCACCTACGACGAATTCTTCCAAGCCCTCTTCGCACTGCGCGACGCCGGCGCCAAGGACTACATCATAGACCTGCGCGGCAACACCGGCGGCCTGCTCGAGACTTCGGTACTCATGGCCAACGAGTTCCTCCCCCGCGGACAAAAAATCGTTGAAACCAAAGGACGACGCGAACAAGAGAATTCCACAATCATTAGCGACGGACTGGGAGCTTTCAAAGACAGCCGCATCACCGTGCTCATCGACGAGACCTCGGCAAGCTCAAGCGAAATCTTCGCTGGCGCCATCCAGGACAACGACCGCGGACTCGTCATCGGACGCCGTTCGTTTGGCAAAGGACTGGTACAAAACCAGATCGACCTCCCCGACGGATCGGCAGTACGTCTCACCGTAGCCCGATACTACACCCCCTCGGGCCGGTGCATACAGAAAGATTACTCCGACGCCAAATCCTACGAGAACGACCTCTACGAACGCTACTCCCACGGCGAAGCCTTCGAAGCCGACTCCATCAAATTCGACGACACCAAGCAGTTCATCACCATGCACGGACGCACCGTCTACGGCGGTGGCGGCATCACCCCCGACATCTTCGTGCCCAACGACACCACCGGAATCACCAAATACTACGTAAATGTGGTCAACCAAGGCTTGCTCCAGAAGTTCACGCTCGAATATGTCGACAACAACCGCGCCCACCTCGAAGAAGCATTCGACGTCAACGAGCTGTTGGCAATGCTGCCATCCGACCTGCAGCTCATCCAGCAATTCGTCAAGTTCACCAAGGCCCACGGGGTGAGCACCCAGTGGTCGTACATCAACAGTTCGGCCCCGCTGATTGCCAACCAGCTCAAAGCCCTTATAGCCCGCGACATCCTCGGCCTGAACGCCTACTACGAAATCACCAACATGATGGACACCACCATCGATTCTGCCATCCAACAGCTCAAAAACGGCAAAGCCGATTTCCCCATTACCGAAAGCAATCGGCCAGCATCGAAAGCCGGCGGCACGCACGCCGTTGCCGACTCAACAGGATTGGTGAAATAACGACGACACCCCAAGCGCAAACGGAGCCATGAAAAAAGAGGACATACGACGCAAAATCAAAGCGCAGAAATGCATGCTAACCGATGCCGAAGCATTGGACGCCGCCGACCGCGTGTTCAACCAACTGGAACGCACCGCAGCCTTCATGCTCGCCGACAAAATTCTCCTCTACCATTCATTGCCCGACGAGCTATCCACTCGCGCCTTCCTCCAAAAGTGGCAGACGCGAAAACATTTCTACTTGCCGAGGGTCAACGGCGTCAACCTCGACATACTGCCCTACGACAGCACGAACCTCCACATCGGAGCATTCGAAATCGAAGAGCCCACCGGCAACGACCTCACCGACATCAGTGAAATAGAACTCATCGTGGTGCCCGGCATAGCCTACGACCGCCATGGCAACCGCGTAGGGCGCGGCAAAGGCTACTACGACCGGCTACTTGCCGAAACCCGAGCCGTGAAAATCGGCGTAGGCTACGACTTCCAGCTCATCGACGACGACATCGACGCCGCCCCCCACGACATCAAAGTCGACATCGTAATCACCGACCACCGCCACATCACCCCCACCCACCACAAATAACCCACCCACCGCTTCCGCCATCCACCCATTAAGCGGCACCCCCACCAAGACCCCCAGCTCAGCCATAACCCACTGGCAACAACGCCAATAGCATCCCCCTTCAATGGCCATCGGAATATCGAGAATATCAGTTGATGCGATTTTGCAAGGTGGAGAATTTTTGTTACTTTTGTGAGGTGACGGCAATTAGCTGCTTCATTGCATGGCTCTGTCAGCCACGGCATATAGCAATGTGTCATGTTGGGATTATGCTACGGAGCGGGATATTGGCCAAATG
>JAQXRH010000019.1 GCA_029218425.1 Bacteroidales bacterium
CAACGACCTTATGCCTATGCGCGTTTGCTCGGTCTCCACGGCCTTCCCATCTACGTTGAGCGTCGTGGCAAACTTCGTCAGATACGCCTCACCAAGGCCGTTGCTCCACCACAACCGCGGATTCTTTATCGTGTAGTCGAGCGTCACTTTGTTCATGCCCTTTTCAAGACTCACCGTCTTCGACGACACTTGCTTGCCATCGGCGGTGATGACTATCTCGGCCGACGGTATGGCCTCGTCGGCAAGCACCTCGACTACGGTGGTAAGCTCGGCGCGCTTCTGCGTCACATCTTTCTGTATGAACTGCACATTATTGATGCGCTCGCCGCTCCACGTCTGCAGCTCTATCGGACGCCATATTCCCGATGTCACCAAGCGTGGACCCCAGTCCCATCCATAATGGTAGCCGGCCTTGCGCGCAAATATGCTCAACGTCTTGTTGAAGATGCCGCCATTCTGCGACTGGTCGGGCCCGGTATTAAACGTGTAGTCAAATTTGTCGTACTTGGGCAAATCCACCTTTATAGGCGAGTCGAAAAGCACCTCAAGCAGGTTGTCGCCCTCTTGCAAGATGCCTTTCACATCCACGCGCCATGTGCGGTGCATGTTGTTGGCCTGCAGTATGCGATTATGGTTAAGGTAGACGGTGGCATACGTGTCAAGGCCGTAGAACACCAGCTCCTGGTTGGTAGCCCCTACCTCCTCGGCTGTAGCCACAAGGTGGGTCTCATACATCCAATCCTCTTTGTCGACCCACTGCACCGACCGCTCGTTGAGCCGGAAGAACGGGTCTTCTATGATACCATTTGCCATCAGGTCGGTATGCACCGTACCGGGAACGGTAGCCGGATACCAGTTCTCCGACCGCCATTGCCTGAATTGCCAGCCGTCGTTAATCTCGCGGCTCGACACCTCTGCGCTCGCCGTCAACATCGTCGACGCTATCGCTGCCGTCAATAGAATTTTTTTCATGGACTTATATGTTTTTATTAGGTTTTTGATTGCAGTTTATGATTGCAGTTTATGATTGCGGTATATTTTTTGAATGCAGTTTTTGTTCATCCGACGCAAAGATAGCACCATTCCGACGCATTTATTGCAATTATCCCCCCAATTTCGGCAAACTTTAATTCATCTGACGCATTTTTACCATTTTTTGAATAACACCCTAACCTGTAACCTCTCACTCCACCCTCACCGGCACCGCTTCATGGTTCCCGGTGACGACATTACCCTCCACTACAACGTCGCTCGCGCCCGACACGCTCACTGCCAACCCATCGCGCATCACAAACTCGTTCCCCTCGATGCGTATGCCGCTATGCACTGCGCCGCCGTCGCGGTCGGTCTCGGGCTTTACGCCTATCACCGGACTGCCACACTCTATGAACCTGTTCCCGCGTATGGTCACGTCGCGCACCGGACCCGACTCATACCACCCGCGGGCATCATCCGATATGTAGATAGCCGGCATAGGTATCTTGTCAAACGTGTTGCCCTCTATCACCACCTTGCGCCGCGTTGTCACCAATATACCACGCGTGGGAACCAACGTGAAGTAACTGTCGGCCACACGCAGCGACGGCGTTGCCGATATGTTCTCCACTGCCCGTCCGTCGGCTATGTCAAGACTCGCAAGGTCACGGTCAACGGTCACTTCCCACTCGTAGTCGTCGATGCGCCGCGACTCTTCCACCATCCCCGCAAACTCCCCCTTCAGGCTATGCACATCTACCACCTCTATGGAGTCACCGACATAAAAGGAGTTGAAGCCCCACGTCTGGTCGTGCATATACCGCAACCTCAACTTGCGCGGCGCCGGCTGGCCTACCACCTTCAAGTGGGTGCCATGCACATTGATGGCATCGTCGTGTGCCCCCGCGAAATAACACTTGTCCACTTCTATATATCCCCTACAGCCCGAAAACTGCAAGAAATCGGCAAAGCCGGCACACGTGCGCTCGCCCCCTTCCTCCGGCGCCATCCTGCATCCCACCACCGTTATATCCTTGGCATTCTGCGACACTACGCCGAAATTGCCCACAAACTGCAACCTCAACCCCTCAAGCCTCACCCCCTCGCTCTCGTTGATGAACCCGCACACCTGGTTGCGTATCGTATGCCGCATCTGATATATCTCCCCCTCCCTGAACGGATGACCGCCCGCCACATACAGGTCCACCTCCCCGGCTCCGGCCTCCACTGCCTTGGTCCCGCGTCTTATCGGATTGTCGTAACGCCACGTTATCCGCTTGTCGGGAAAATACACCTGCGCCAACCCTTCGGTAAACCGCCACCCCTCGCCTGTCCAGTAAAACGTGCTGTCGCCCGCTATCTCATATCGCGACGGCGATGTCACCTTCACCCTCACGCGGCTGCCATCCACTTCCGTTATCCTGAACTCAGGCACCGAGGGGTCGGCGGCATCGAGCGTGAAATTCTTCAACGTCACCCCACGGCTCTGCTCTATGGCAAACGTCGTCAACTCCCCATGCGTCACTATCTTAGCCCCGTTGCCGTTGATTGTCAACCCGTTAGCACCTTCCACATGCATCGCTATATACTTCGTATGGTCGGGGTTCTCTCGCTCCGACGTCGTGTTTGAAATGTGAAGCAACTTCGACCGGCAACTACCGCGATACACATGGTAAGTCGCCCCGGCCGCCAACCTTATCTCCGCCCTTTCGCCACGGGCAATTACCGCATCTATCACCGCCTGAATCACTTGCGTGGCATCCCCCTCCACCGCCGGAACGTCATAACGCACCGCCGCGCCGCTCTCGTATCGCCCCGCAGCCGCCGCCACGTTCGCCGCCACGGCCATCAACACCATCCCTACTAAAGCTCCTCTATTTCCCATTATCTTGCCGAATGTTAGGTTTATCTATCTTAAAATCTTATGTTTAGGTTCTTCATATCATGACAATCCCACCGAAGCTCCCACCATCCGCCCCAGGCGTCCGCCCAGGACGCCGATTATTAGTAGCCCCGTACGCCGAGCGCAGCGAGGTGTGCGGGGGGAGCCGATTTACAACACCCGGCTCCGCCCCATTGTCTTCAACAAATTTACACATTTTATAGCATAAAATGCGCCAAAATCCTACCCCGCCCAAATTTTTTTCTCATTTATCCAATCAACTTACTTTTTTTCAAAAAAAATGATTAACTTTGCATCGCTTAAAGCTATGCGCTCTAAGCTACTAAGGTAATGATCTAATCTATAACCCAATATTTTTTACAATTATGACAAAAATAGGTATTAATGGCTTCGGCCGCATCGGACGTTTCGTGTTCCGTGCTTCTACAAAACGTGATGACATCGAAGTAGTCGCTATCAACGACCTTCTCCCCGTTGACTACATGGCTTACATGCTCAAATATGACACCATGCACGGCCAATTCGACGGCACTGTTGACTTCGATATGGAAAAATCTCTCCTCATCGTCAACGGCAAAGCTATCCGCGTTACCGCTTGCAAAAACCCCGCTGAAATCGGTTGGGGCGCTGTAGGTGCTGAATACGTTGTTGAGTCTACCGGTCTCTTCCTCACCAAAGAAAAAGCTCAGGCTCACATCGAAGCCGGCGCTAAATACGTCGTTATGTCTGCCCCCTCTAAGGACGACACCCCCATGTTCGTTTGCGGTGTAAACCACAACACTTACGTTAAAGGCACTCAGTTCGTATCTAACGCTTCTTGCACCACCAACTGCTTGGCCCCCATCACCAAAGTCCTCAATGACAAATTCGGCGTTGTTGAAGGCCTTATGACTACCGTTCACTCTACTACTGCTACTCAGAAAACCGTTGACGGTCCTTCTATGAAAGACTGGCGTGGTGGCCGTGCCGCTTCTGGCAACATCATCCCCTCTTCTACTGGTGCCGCTAAAGCAGTAGGTAAAGTTATCCCCGAACTCAATGGCAAACTTACCGGTATGTCAATGCGCGTCCCCACTCTCGACGTTTCTGTTGTTGACCTCACCGTTAACCTGGCTAAGCCCGCTAAGTACGAAGAGATTTGCGCAGCCATGAAGGAAGCTTCTGAGGGCGAGTTGAAGGGTGTTCTGGGTTACACCGAGGATGCAGTTGTTTCTTCTGACTTCCTGGGTTGCACTCTGACTTCTATCTTCGACGCTAAGGCTGGTATCGCTCTGACCGACACCTTCGTGAAGGTTGTTAGCTGGTACGACAACGAGATTGGCTACTCTAACAAGGTGCTCGAGCTCATCGCTCACATGAAGAAGGTGAACGGCTAATCCATAGCTATTCATTTCGATATATAAAAAAGGCTGTCCATATCGGGCAGCCTTTTTTATACCTTATTATAATATTATATTAGAGTGATTCACACTCCTTCAGCCACATGGCTGATGAAGCATCGCTCGGCATTCGCCAATCACCTCGTGGACTGAGCGAACAGCT
>JAQXRH010000020.1 GCA_029218425.1 Bacteroidales bacterium
TAAAGTGCGTGAAAGTTTCACTCGTTTTGTACATCTTGTAAATGTGCATACAAACGACTTTACCAACTATATCGCTGATTTTGAGAAATACATCAATCCGCTTATTACTGATAGTTTTCCTCAGTATAAGAACGTATTCCAAATCGTGGATATTGATGTATTTAACGGAGTGATTGCTAAACTTCAAGAGAAAGACCCCGAACTGAAGAATGTTTTTGCTGACGAGTATAACGGCACTCGATATGCCGCTTTCCGCACCACAAAATATTATCGCTCATACCTTGAAATATTATCATTTAGTAATTTCCGCAGTAATATATCTCAACAGAAAAAAGAAATTATTGCCGTTGCTGCGACCTCTGTTGTTGAGAAACTGCGTACTCACTTACTTGCGATGCGGACAAAGCCGTTCCTATTGCTTGCCGGTATTTCGGGAACAGGCAAAAGCCGTATTGTGAAACAAATGGCTTTTGAAAGCTGTCCTGATATTGATGCTCTCCGCAAAGACCCGACAAGCCCGGGCAATTACCAGCTTATAGAAGTCAAACCAAATTGGCACGACAGCACCGAAGTGCTTGGCTACGAAAGCGAAATTGGTGGTAGCCACTATGTTGCCACTCCGTTTGTGAAATTTCTCGTAAAAGCAATGCAATACGAAGATAAAGCACCGTTCTTCGTGTGCATGGACGAAATGAACCTCGCCCCAGTGGAGCAGTATTTTGCCGAGTTTTTGAGCGTTCTCGAAAGTCGCAAACTCATCGACGGCAAAATCACGAGCGAACCGCTTATCGAAGCTGATATATTCAAGAAATATGAGTCAAGCCTGAAAGCAGAACTTTTCAACTTGCCTAAAGAAAACGCAAAAACTTATGACGGTAGTATAACAAGCGATACAGCGGAACTTTATGGGGACTTCAACAACATTTACGACCAGCTGAAAGAAGACGGACTGCGCATACCGAGCAACTTGATTGTAGTCGGCACAGTGAATATGGACGAAACCACCCACCAGTTCTCTCGAAAGGTAATCGACCGTGCAATGACTATAGAGATGAACATTGAAGATGCCGAAACTCCGTTCAAAGACTTCTTTGAGGGTGGCGATGCTCTGCATTATTTCGATAATCCACAGCCCCGGGAATTATTCTTGCCTAAGGTGGTGCAAGCAGCCGATGCACTCGCACAACTAAAGGAAGAAGATGCCGAATATCTCAAAACCAACGTGCCGGCAATTCTTTTCAAACTGAACAAGGCCCTCGATGGCACACCATTCAAAATTGCTTATCGTGTTCAGAATGAACTCGTGCTTTATTTTTATTCGCTTCGCGAAGAAAAGCCCGATACCGATGCCGAGACATTGCTCGCATCGGCGATGGATGCAATTTTGATGATGAAAGTGCTACCTCGCATCGAGGGCGATGAAGACTTGCTCGAAAAGCCGCTGAAAGCACTTGCCGACTTCACGGCAGCTTATCCGCAAGCAAGCAAGAAAATCGCCGAGATGCAAGAGCGATTGCCACAAGCACACTTCACGAGTTTCTGGCCATGATGAGTTATGGAGGTTTTCAACTTCATAAGTAGCGACAATGCAGTCGAGATAAAAGCTGTGACCGCAGCCGACCAAAACAGGCTGTGGACCCGCTTTGTGAGCCGTGTCAGCCACGACAATGCTCAAACCTACTGCGACTATGCCGCCACTTTGCCCGGTGAACTGAAATTGCTGCTACCGCAGAACAATTCGCTTACCTCAATTGAAGTTGACGAAACAAGTTTCAACGAACTGCCGCCGGTGTTCTACGAAACTGCCACTTACAATTTCACTATCCGTTTTCGTGGTCTTGCATCTGAGCCGCAAATCGTGCACAAACTCCAAGAAGTAAGCGAACTATTCACTGTGGTAGATGCTGACAGCGAGCAAGGCGATTACATCATCACCGCTCTGCTGAATTTTCTAAATGAACCGGGCATCTTCAACCTCACTTTCCGCTATACGCCTCGCGGAAAGGCAGTAAGAACCGACAGCATCGCTTTCCGTGTGGTTTCTCCGAAACTCGATACGAAAGACGATTATATGCACATACTCAATGAGATAAACCGAGAATATAACGAGATTGTATTCCAATATCTCACAAAGACCGTGCAAAACCTCACACACGGCGGACGTTCCGACAACGATGTGGTGTGGCTGTCAATATTCAAGCAAGTAATCGATAGCTACGTTCAAGCCGTTACTTATATAGTGAACCGCCCACACCTTAGCGAAACTAAGGAAGTGCATTTCAGTCGTGCCGAAAAAATAAAGCGTTGGACCCCGCAAATGGCCCAACAATACGAGCGCAGCCGGCTTCGCCAAACGCTCGACCGCGATTATTTCCGTAACGAAGTAACTATCAACACAAGTAACACATCGGAGAACCGCTTTGTGAAATTCTCGCTCGAACGCATCAGCCGCCGACTTGGTCGCGTGTTTAATCGCATTCGCTCAAACAACAATGAGATAACACAAGGCGAACTTGATATGCTCGACGATTATTCGGCAAAACTGCGAAAACTCGCCAACTCGCCACTATTCCGGGGCATCAAGGCAGAACCGCTCCACAGCGAAAGTATGGTGCTGCAAAAGCGCACCGGCTACTCGCAGGTGTATCGCTATTGGATTATGCTTCAAAAAGGCATCGAACTTTACGATGGCAGTACTCAAATCGGTGTGCGCCCGATGTGGGAACTTTACGAATTGTGGTGCTTCCTGAAGATGCGTCAAATGGTGGCAAAAATTCTCGGCTTACACTTCGGCAACATCGAAGAAATATCGGAAAATCCGATGCCGATGATTGAGCCGTTCACAGAGAATAAGCAAGAGCACACAGTGTTCTACCATAGTGGCGATGATTTAATAAAGTTGCATTATCAGCATACATATAACCGCAGCAGTGGCGATGTACATACAGCCACTACGGACAACCGCCCCGACATAGTGCTGACTATCCGCAAGCCTGACGGCTTTGAATTGACATATCTCTTTGATGCTAAATATCGTGTCAGCGATGACAACGAATTTACCAAAGAGGACAAGGAAGAAATCAACGAACTTCGTGCTGCCGACTATCCGCCGAGTGATGCAATAAACCAGATGCACCGCTACCGCGATGCTATCTACTACGGAGAAAAGCAACAGAACGTGCAACAGCACACAGCCAAAGAAATCATTGGCGGCTACATACTTTTCCCCGGTCGAGGCGATGATGCAGCAGTGCGAAATCGCTACTTCTACAAAAGCATTGAAACGGTCAACATCGGTGCATTTCCTTTGTTGCCCGACCACAACGATCCCGACAACGAAGGCTCGTTGCTCTATGAGCATCTGACTAAGGTGCTCACCGAACAAACAGCCTACCAGCAAATCCGTGATTCGATTCCGCAACACGGACTTGTTTACTCACGCTTCGTTGCCGACAGCAACGACATTGTGCTCGTAGGCTACTTTAAGAGTGAGCAAAAAGAAGTCATTCTCCGAAACAAACTTTACTATGTACCGGCAGGGCTTGGCAAAGGCTCAATCAACCTGGTGTCTGGTTTTGAGAATGCCAAGTATCTCCTTTTGCACCATGATAAAGACCGTATGTTACTCGAACTTTCGGACGCCGGCCCGAAGTTCTTCACCGCAAAAACTCTCCAAGAGATGGGATTCGACCCATCGGGAGAATACTACCTCGGCTTTGAAATCAAGTCGCTCAATCCCGTAACGATTAATGGACTTGACATTGACGTTCTCAACCTACGCCGACAAGGAAATTATAGTTACAGACCATATTTCACAACGTTTAAAGAACTAAAATAGACTAATATGGACGAAGAACCACAGGAAGAAACGGAGTGCACTTGCGGACGTAGTGGCGACGGTCATTGCCACTGCTGCGAGGGCTCCCATGAGCAACAGCCGATTTACCAAGAAATCGACGAAGAAGAATTTATCAACCAACTAAACGACTGGGATTGATGACTGATCTCCCGCCGGTTGCTATGCCACGGCGCCGGGGCAGATGGCACGTAAAGAAAAAGAGAGATGAAAAATTTTCATCTCTCTTTTGTTGGTGGCGGGAGGAGGACTCGAACCTCCGACCTTTGGGTTATGAGCCCAACGAGCTACCACTGCTCCATCCCGCGATGTTTTACGACTGCAAAGGTACTGCTATTATTTGTCTTTGCAAACTTTTTGGCCGATTTTTTATGTTAAAAAACATTATTTTATAGCCATGTGTGTGGCAATATGGTGATTATTCGAAAATTAGCGCATCGCATACCGATAGCAAATAGTAGCAGAGTGATACACCAAAGCGCCTCATCCCGACAGCCCAACACCCCTTCCGGTCTTCTACCAGCCTCCTTCGCAAATCTTTCCAGCTTCGTTCCGGCCGACGGCAGCTGACAAGGGCATTTGTCGACATAAAAATATGAGGATTATGGTGGATAGTTTTTGGAAAAAGCAGTAAATTTGGAGGCGATAATGATATCGGAGTGTATGGTCATAGGAACGAAAGTGATAGAGACGCGGTTGATACCCGCGAGCAGCGACATCCTGGCGATAACGCTGTTCGGTCTGGTCTTCGTCGGCGACCGACGCCGTGTCGACCGCTACTTGCTCAACCACGAACTGATACACTGCCAGCAGCAGCTGGAGTGGCTGTATATTCCGTTTTTCGTCATCTACGGCGTTGAATGGCTGATAAATATGCTCCGATATCGCAATAGCCGCAAGGCTTACATGGCGATATCGTTCGAGCGCGAAGCCTATCGCCACGAGCGCGACCTCGGATATGTGGCACGGCGCAAACATTATGGTAATTATAGAAAGTAAGATTTATGAAACGACGTGATTTTTTGCGTATTGCAGCATGCGGCGCTGCTGCTTCGATGCTCCCGATAAGTTTTTCGGCATGGGGAGAACCCACCAAGTATGTCAACCGCAGCGGCGGTGGACGCATGACGTTACGGTTTTTCCCTTACGAGTTGCAACTGCGCCATGCGTTTAACCTCGCCAAATACCAGCGCACCACCACCCCCGACGTCCAGGTAGAAATCGAATACGACGGGGTCGTTGGCTACGGCGAAGCTTCGATGCCCCCCTACTAGGGCGAAAGCGTTGACTCGGTGACTCGGTTCCTGTCGCAAATCGACCTCGGCCAATTCCCATCGCCATTTGCCTTGGAGGAGATCCACGACTATCTCGACAGCCTAAGCGCCGGCGACAGGGCGGCAAAAGCAGCTGTCGACATAGCGCTCCACGACCTTATAGGCAAAATCATGGGCCAACCGTGGTATAAAATCTGGGGACTGAACCGCGACAAATGCCCGTGCACATCGTTCACCATAGGCATCGACACCGAGGAAATCGTACGCCAAAAGGTCGAAGAAGCAAGCCCCTATCGTGTGCTCAAAGTGAAGATGGGATTGGACAAAGACAAAGAGACCGTAGAGGTGATACGCCAGATGACCGACGTGCCAATATGCGTCGACGCCAACCAAGGCTGGACAAGCAAGGAGCAGGCGCTGGAGATGTGCCATTGGTTGGCCGAGCGCAATTGCCTATTCGTAGAGCAACCATTGGCCATCGACCGCCACGACGACACGGCATGGCTCAGAGATCGGTCGCCATTGCCCATCATCGCCGACGAATCGCTGCAACGCATCGGCGACGTCCGACGCATCTCCGAAGCCTTCGACGGCATCAACATCAAACTCATGAAAAGCACTGGCATGCACGAGGCTTATAAAATGGCGATCTTGGCCCGCGCATTGGGCATGAAAGTGATGATAGGATGCATGACCGAGACATCGTGTGCCGTATCGGCCGCCGCCCAGCTTTCGCCACTCGCCGACTATGCCGACCTCGACGGCAACCTACTGATAGCCAACGACCGTTTCGACGGCATGCACATCGTCGACGGGAAAATCACCCTCCCCGACACCCCCGGCATAGGCGTGACACTCCTATGATGCGCCCCTTTGCATCTTACGCCGTTTTTTCTTACTTTTGTAACCGAACAAACCAACCTAACATATTTACGCCCGTGAAAAAAAGTATTTTTGCCACTCTGATTGCGTATTATATGTTCGTGATACCGCGGTTGCCACACATTTTGTATTTGTTGTTGCTGTCGTAGGGACGCGATACATCGCGTCCGCATCAGCCTTGTAACCGCCGCTTTGAATGTGCCTACGACAACCGCCAAACTGCTATTGTGATGAAAATCCTCACATGGTTCACCATGTTGAGGCGCCATCAAACAACCCATTTTTTGCCCTGCGTTTTGCTTCGCTTGGGCGGACGCGATGTATCGCGTCCCTACCGGCGGCGGCGACGGCGGCTTTGCTTGGGCGGGGCACCCTGTATAGTTGGTTTTAGGTGATGATTATTTTTTTGTCAGCGGGGAGTAGTCGCGGGAGTAGCGGAGCATCTGGGGGATATAGGACTCGGTGTAGTCGATGGTCACGTCGGTGATGTTGCCCTCGGCATCGTATACGGGGGTGTAGACGGGGTTGACGAAGCCTTTGTAGGGGGCAATGTCGAGGTGGGCGTATCGGTCGAGGACTTCCTTATGGAGCTGCGGGTCGACTTTGACTGCATATTTCTCAACAAGGTCGCGGCCGGCTTCGTAGTCGCCTTCGCTCTTTATGCGCTGAATTTCGCCAAGCAGTTCGCCAAACAAGCCGCGCAGACGCTCGTAGTCATTTATCTTGATGAATGTCTTGCCGTCGACTTTGACCATCTCGATGACGTTGTCCTTGCGGCCATGCTCGTAGCACCATTCGGCTATGAGTTTGCGATTGCGCATGTGGGCTTCTTCGACATCCTTCCCCGGCTCTATGCGCATCAGTTGGGTCATCAGGCCGTTGAGGATGTATTTGTAGTACTCGGCCTTATAGGCTTCGGGGTTGTCGAGCAGACCGAGCTCTAAGAGTTTGGCATCGGCAAGGTAGTAGAGGGCGAAGAGGTCGGCACGCGTCTCCTCGAGTGTTGAGCCGTGGGCCTTGAGGGCATCGGGGTCGACACCAGGGAGCAGACGACCCGAACCGTGGCCGAGGCACTCGTGGAGGTCGGTGTGGAGATTGTCGGTGATGAAGAGATATTTGTCCAAGAGCTGACGAGTGGCGTCGTCGATTACAAACTCCTCGTTAAAGCCGTTGCCATGCGAGGCCTCGTCGTAGGCTTGGGTGATATTCTCGATGGTCACCGATTTAGATCCGTGGGCGGCACGTATCCAGTTGGCATTAGGCAAGTTGATGCCGATGGGGGTGGCGGGATAAGCGTCGCCGGCAAGGATGGCTGCGGTAATCACCTTGGCAGTCACACCTTTCACTTTGTCTTTGCGGAAACGAGGGTCGACGGGCGAATGGTCCTCAAACCATTGGGCATTGTTGCTGAGTGCCTCGGTGCGCTGCGACGCCTTGATATTCTTGAAGTTGACAATCGACTCCCAAGCGCCTGTCATGCCCAGCGGGTCGCCATAGCTTTCGATGAAGCCGTTGATGAAATCTACCTGCGAATCAGTATCCTCAACCCATTGTATGGAATATTCGTCGAAGGTGGCAAGGTCGCCGGTGGTATAATATTCTATCAGCAAATCGATTACGGTTGCTTGCTTGTCGTTTTCGGCATAGGCGCGAGCCTTACGCAAGTTGTCGACGATGCGCGATATGGCGTCGGAGTATAGGCCGCCGATGCGATATGTCTGCTCGGTGACTTTACCGTCGACCATGGCCACACGCGTGTTCAGCCCGTAAGATATAGGGTTGGCCACGGTAGTGTCCTTGAGCGCGTTATAATAGTCCTCTACCTGCTTTTGCGTGACCCCCTCGTAGAGGTTGTTGGCCGAAGTGGTGATAAGGTCGGCACCTTCGGCTTGGTTCACTCGTTTGGCAAGCACCGTGGGGTCGAATATCACCTTGCACAGCGTGTCGATGTCGGCTGGCTGCTTGTCGGCTGGCAATTTTGTCACCTCGTAACGTAGGAACGTCTCGTCAAACTCCGGCACGAACTTGTCCATAGAATAGTGATGGTGAATGCCGTTGCCAAACCATATCTGCTTGAGGTACTTTTCAAGCGCCTTATACTGTCGCGACTCCTTGTTGCCGCCATAGTTGGTGTATACATTTTCGATAAGTTGGCGTATGGCCAGGTTGTATTTGCCATTTTGGTCGCAGAGTATGTCGCGACCGGCTATGGCAGCCTCGGTGAGATAATACACCAATGCTTTCTGTCGGGTGGAGAGGTCTTCAAAACCGGGCACTTTGTAACGTAGCACCTCGATGTCGGCGAAACGGTCGACCACGTAGTTGAAATCGCTGTTGTTATTAGCCATAACTGATTGTGTCGATGCTGCGGCAGCCATCATCATCGCTGTAGCAGCAATATATTTGAATTTCATATTGTTAAAGAAATATGTTAGATTATTCGACGTAGAGCACCAAGCCTTTGAGGTATTCCCCCTCGGGGTGGTAGATATTGACGGGATGGTCGGCAGGTTGGGTCAGCTGCTTGATGATGCGCACTCGCCGCCTCGACTGGGCTGCCGCCGAGAATACCGCCAAGCGGAACTGCTCGCGGCTCACAGCCTGCGAACAGGAGAAGGTGAAGAGGATGCCGCCGGGGGCAATCTTTTCGAAAGCTTTGAAATTGAGGCGCTGGTAGCCACGCAGGGCGTTGCGCAATGCCGAACGATGTTTGGCAAATGCCGGGGGGTCGAGGATGATAAGGTCATGCTCGCCGTTGGCCATGGTGTCGAGATATTTGAACGCATCTTCAGCGAGCGCTTCGTGGCGGTTGTCGTCGGGGAAATTGAGCCCCACGTTGGCCGATGTCAACGCTATCGCCTTGGCCGACGAGTCGACCGATACCACACGGCGAGCACCGCCGCGCATAGCATACACCGAGAAGCCGCCCGTGTAGCAGAACATATTGAGCACCGAACGCCCGCGCGAAAAGCTTTCCAACAACGCCCTGTTATCGCGCTGGTCGACGAAGAAACCCGTTTTCTGCCCTTTCAGCCAGTCGATATGGAATTGCAGGCCGTTTTCAGTGGCTATATTAGTGTCAAATCCGCCTATAAGGTACTCGTTGACGGGGTCGAGACGCGCCTTATATGGCAATGTGGTCTCCGACTTATAGTATACGTTGGCCACCTCGAGCATGTCGAGCTCGGTCAACGCCATTGCTATCATATCGCGGCAGTAGTGCATACCAGGGCTATGGGCCTGCACCACAGCTGTTTTGCCATAAATATCCACAACCAATCCGGGCAAGAAGTCGCCTTCGCCGTGCACCAACCGGTAGGCATCATTGTCGGGGCGGTCGAGGCAAAGCGTGCTACGCAATGCCAATGCCTCGGTGAGTCGACGTGCGAAAAAGTCCTTATCGATTACCGTGTCGCCAAAGTCGAGGATACGCACCGCAATGCTACCTATCTGGTAATGCCCTACCCCTATAAAGCGATGGTCGGCACTCTCTACGGCCACCACATCGCCCTCCTCTATGCCCTCGGGCATGGAGGCAATAGCGCCAGAAAACACCCACGGATGAAAACGGTCGAGCGACTCTTCCTTGCCGCGTCGCAATGTTATCACTGCTCGTCTGTTCATAGCTAAATTATTGTAATCTATTTAAAGATAAAGCGATAGATGTCATTACCGTTGGCGTAGAGCAGCAATGCGAATAGGAATATCATGCCGCATATCTGCGCACGTTCCAGGAACTTGTCGGAGGGCTTGCGGCGGGTGACAATCTCCCATAGCACGAACAACACGTGCCCGCCGTCCAATGCCGGTATAGGCAAGATGTTCATGAACGCCAATATCACCGACAGGAATGCTGCCATCTCCCAGAAAGTGCGCCAATCCCATTTCGCCGGGAAGAGGTCGCCGATAGCACCGAAACCGCCTATCTGCGACGCGCCCGACTTGGTGAACAATAGTTTCAACGACTTGACATACATAGCCAACTGCTTAGCTCCGTCGGAAATGCCTTTTGGTATGGCGCTGAAGAAATTGTATTTGATTACCTCGGTTTCATACACCTCATAGGGCGCTTTCAGTCCGAATCCCAGTTTGCCATCTTCGGGCGTTGCCATAAGGTCTATCTGCTTTTCGCCGCGCACCACTGTCACGGGCACTTTCTTGCCTGATTTGGCCACCAATTCCTGCTGCAACTCGGTGAACGATGGCGTAGGTACTCCGTCGATAGCTACGATATGGTCATTCTCCTGCAGACCTGCCTCGGCGGCAGCCGACCCGGCGCTTACTTGCTTGACCACTACCGGTATGCGGTATTCAAAGAAATTGCTTCCCAGCGTAGCAGCAAAGTCGGAGGGATTGGTCACCACGACGGTGTCCTTCCCGTTGCGGAGCAATGTCACCTCTTTAGCCATAGCCACATTTGCCACATTGACGCGGTCCTTGGCTTCTACCGGCCGGCCATCGGCAAGCAATATGATATCGCCATCCTGATAGCCTACTTTGTGGGCCTCCTCACTGAAGCTCATGCCGGCATACGCATTCTCGTAGGGTATGGATCGGTCGCCCCAATACCATGCTATGCCTATATAGATGACGCACGCCAAGATGAAGTTGAACAACACGCCGCCCACCATCACCAGCAATCGCTGGTAGGCTGGTCGAGAGCGAAACTCGTCGGGCTTTGCCGGCTGAGCCATCTGATCCTTGTCCATCGACTCGTCGATCATGCCGGCTATCTTGCAATATCCGCCTAAGGGCACCCATCCGATACCGTACTCCGTATCGCGCCACGAGGCTTTCTCTTTACCTTCCTTATTCACTTTACGGCGGGCCGGTGCTTTTGGTTTCCACTTAAACAGCGAGAACCACGGATTGAAAAAAAGATAGAATTTCTCAACTCTTATCCCGAATACGCGGGCGAAGAAATAATGCCCGAATTCATGCACAATCACCAAGAGGGCTAATGCCAAAATCAATTGTGCCGCTTTAATCAAAAATGTTTCCAAGGGAATATTCTTTTATAGTAGTAACTGATTAT
This sequence comes from Bacteroidales bacterium, assembly GCA_029218425.1. Taxonomy (GTDB): domain Bacteria; phylum Bacteroidota; class Bacteroidia; order Bacteroidales; family Muribaculaceae; genus JAGBWK01. Next base: position 11,048 of record JAQXRH010000020.1, read on the forward strand.
ATTTTAGATGTATTGTCAAATCACGTAGTGCTTATCGTCAGCACGTGCCGCCCAGCTTAATCCTCCCGACAGCCTCATCGGCCACGGCGCGCGACTGCTCATTGGTGGCCACATAATCCTCGTAGGATGGTTCGGCAATGTAATTTATGGTGCCGAGCGTATGCTCTATGATAGCGTAGATGTCGGTAAACGAGATATGTCCGCGCAAGAAAGCCGCGACAGCAATTTCGTTGGCCGCATTGATGACACATGCCGTGTTGCCCCCTTTTTCGAGGGCATAGTGGCCCAACTTAATGGCCGGGAAACGGTCGGCATCGGGCGCCTCGAAGGTGAGCTGCGAGCATCGTTCGAGGGTCAGCGGCATGTCGGAAGTGGCCAGACGCGATGCGTCGCCAAGTGCATAGCGTATCGGCAACCGCATATCGGGCACCCCAAGCTGAGCCTTCACCGAGCCGTCGACAAATTCCACCATGGAGTGGACAATCGACTGGGGATGCACCACCGGGGTGATTTTATCGCCGGGTATGTCAAAGAGCCATCGTGCCTCTATGATTTCAAAAGCCTTGTTCATCATCGTGGCCGAGTCGATGGTGATTTTCGAACCCATGCTCCAGTTGGGATGCTTGAGCGCATCGGCCGAGGTAACGCCTGCAATCTGTTGCTTGGTCAATGTGCGGAACGGGCCTCCCGAGGCCGTGATAATAAGCCGGCGCACGTCGGCACTGTTTTCGCCGACAAGGCATTGGTGGATGGCTGAATGTTCGGAGTCGACCGGCAACATTCGCGATGACGAGCGGCGCAGTGCCGCCGTCACGATGTCGCCTGCCACCACGAGCGTCTCCTTGTTGGCAAGGGCGATATCCTTTCCCGCTTTTATGGCACGAAGCGTAGGCGCCAATCCGCTATACCCTACAGTGGCCGTCACCACGCAGTCATATGTCTCGCGCTCCATTGCATCGGCAATAGCCTCGCTACCCGAGGCCGTGGCGATGCCTAACGGCTCGAGGGCGTCCTTAAGCTTCCAATATTTTGAAGTGTCGGCAATAATCGCCATCGACGGGCGCCATTTCACCGCCTGCTGTATCAGCGTATCCACTTTACTGCCCGCTATGAGCATGTCTACCTTGAAGCGGTCGGGGTAATGGGATATCACGTCAAGCGTCTGCGTACCAATCGAGCCGGTCGAGCCGAGTATCGCTATACGTTTTAATTGTTTCATTGTAAGAGAAAAACTGGTCACACTTTTTTCAATTTACAAAATTAACACTTTTACGCCAATTCCAACAATTAAATAATGTAAAATGGTAAAATTGTATCATTGTAAAAAGCGAGCGACGACGCAGACAAGACATTTTAACGGCATAAATATTTCATCGCGGACCAGCTCCACGACGGCGCCTTAGAATGGTATGTAATCCAACGGGCGCAACGACTCGCCGTCGCGGCGTAGCTCAAACTTTAATGGCGTCTTGCTATCCCTGCGGTACTGGCCGATACGCGAATCGGCATCTATCGCCACGCCCACTCGCGTATATATCTTACTCAATCCACTATATCGCGACAAATACCCGTCGGGGTGCTGTATTATCACCACATACCCCTTATCCCCTTCGAGGTACTGGTCGATGACCGTACCGCGGTTGATGGCATACACGGCCGCCACTTCCTCAGTCACTTCAATCTGCGGAACGGCAGGATTATCGCCCGGAGTGACCATTGCATCTTTCACCGGAGGCACAAACAACGGGGCCTCGGCGAGCAATGGCTGACGGTCGTCGAGCATGAAATTCTCGCGCTCGCGATACATATTCACGAAATCTTCCTCCGCCTTGCTGCGACCTATGAGCGCCACCGTGTCGGGCTTGACCAAAAGGGAGTCGATGGCACTACCACGGGCCGACATCAAGCTGTCCGTTGCCACATCGCCCGTCATTATCCCCGTGACATTGTTAAGGTATCCCGCATAGATATCCATACGCCGTGCAAGCGAGTCGGCGCGTGCATCGACCTCAAGCAACTGATGCCGCTCGCTTCCAGTAAGGAAGCCGGGCAACAAACTGCGCAACGGTGTCAACGATATGAGCATCATCCCACATATAAAAATCGCCAACGCCCCTACAGCCACAAGCACTATCATACGCGTCTTACCCATCGTGATAGTCCATATACGATACAACCCATTCTCATTATAGAGCGACAGCCTATACTTCTTTGGCGTCTTCAATCTAACATTATCGCGGCTTTCCTTTTTCATGACAACTATGGCTGATTTATTTACCAACAATCCCACATACTAATAAGTGGAAATCAAATTTAATAATTATTTGGCTAACCACAAAATACGATATGGCTAATAATCAATTTCGTCTTCGGCAGCGATAGGCATGTCGTCGGCATATTCATCGCTATCGTAAGTTTTGGGTTTCTTGTACTTCAATCTTTCCAAAAACTGATGGTTGATATGGTATTCGATTTCCAACAACGTGCTTCTCCTCACCGATGGCTTCAACTGGCACTCCCACACCGTCATTACCGACCAACCCAATCGCTTCAGCGCCTCCTTGTTTCTTGCATCACGGAGCTTATTGCGTTCAATCTTTCTGCTCCAAAAATCGCAATTCGACTTAGGAAGATGCCCATCCTCATGTCCGTGCCAGAAGCAGCCGTGGATGAATATCGCAACGCGGTATTTGTGCAATACGATGTCGGGCGTACCTGGTAATCCTTTGACATTCTTACGGTAGCGATAGCCTCGTGAATAAAGATAACGGCGCACTATCATTTCCGGCTTCGTATCGCGACTTCTGATTCTGGCCATTACGGCCGACCGCTTTTGTTTATCCCATATATCCATATAATCCTATGCATTATCGGCTATATGCCCGGCTTGATATTGATGCTATCCTGATAAGTAGGCGATAGAATACAGATGCCATCCTAATCGGCATGCGATAGATATTGATGCCATCCTAATCGGCATGCGATAGATTATTTTTACGTTTTGAGCTTTTTAGCAACAAAGTTAATAAAAAAATCATTAACTTTCTCATCTTTGACACCACATAGGATACATCAAGACAGCTAATTTCTGTATTCAAGGGATTATCGGTTTTTGATTTTTTTAGACTTTGTGCTATATCGGCTTCTTGGTTATGGCTATGATGGATGTAAGCTTCTTAAACATTATGATTTCGGAGTCGACCAGGAAGTCGCCGATTTCAAAGCCATTCAAAACATAAAACATCCGATTTTTGATGCACAAATCAAAAATATGGGAAAACCTTTGTTCATAACGGATTATTTTAATACTTTTGCATCGTTTTAATGGCATTTAAAATGAAGCATAATGGTTAAAACGAAAGATATTGTCATATTAGGAAGGCCATTACTTCTGCAAGAACGAAGCAAAGCGCAGATGAAAGGTGTCACCATCGGGGACTCTCTTGCTTACAGGTTCTACGATGGCGAGTTCCATGGAATGCCCCTACTCTTCGCGGAGCCCATAGGCAAGATTGCTTCACCTCGAAGCCTGTCTGTCACAGCCAGCAATCTTACTTCGCTGTTGCAGCTTCCCACGGTATTCTTGTTGCCGACATGTCCAGCCTATGAACGGCAAAGGCTTATCGACAAAGATGTCTATTTCGTTGCATCCGACAAATATGTTCATCTGCCGATGCTTCTGGCTAATGAGCGTATTCGCAAGACCAAACGGGCTAAGGCTCTGACACCAGTAGCCCAATACCTGTTGCTCTACCATTTGCAGATAGAAAGTATAGAAGGGCTGGCAGCACGTGACATAGAAGACAAGATGCCTTATTCATATGCAAGCATTACGCTTGGCATTACTTGCCTTGAAGACCTTGGACTATGCCATAAAGTGGCCGATGGCCCTAAACGGAAAGTCATCCATTTCGACAAGATGGGGAAGGATCTGTGGGAACAGGCTCAACCCGTCCTAATCAATCCTGTCGAACAACGCATCTTCTGTGATGACCTGCTTTCAGATGATCACTACCCTGCATGTGGCATCAACGCTCTGGCGCATTATACATGGCTCAACCCCGACCCGGAAAGAATCATTATGATGACCGTCAAACAGCTCCGCGACCTCAGGAGTTCTGGAACCTTGGTACGTCCTAATGAGTTCGACGGCAACATCATCATTGAGGCATGGAAATACCCGCCTGTCACCAAGATTGGTACGGAAACCGAATGGGTGGACAGGCTGTCATTGGCCGTTTCACTCCGTGACAACTATGATGCAAGGGTACAAGGTGAGCTCACACGCTTAATTGAACAATCTCTATAGTATTATAACATTTCGGTATTTTCGGAGGTTTTTGGCAGAAACATTTGGGTATTTTCGGAGATTATGCTTCAAACCATTATACATAATTTAGAATAAGAACAGCCTTCTTGAATTTTGAATCATGTTAAAAACACTCTATTTTCAGCGGATATACAAAGAAAAATACACTTTTCCGCTGGTTATAGAAACTTTTTTACTATATTTGCAGCGGATTTAATAAAACAGATGTCATTATGATTATCGGGCGTGAAAAGGAACGACGTGAACTGCTAGAGCTTCTTGACAAAGAGGAATCGCAGTTTTGTGCCGTCTATGGCAGACGGCGTGTGGGTAAGACGTATCTCATCAGAGAAACTTTCAACTACAACTTCTGCTTTCAACACACAGGAGTTGCAAAAGGAACGCTTCGCCAGCAACTGACGGCATTCCGCAACTCCTTGGTGGCAGCAGGCATGACAAAGTGCGCCATACCCAAAACATGGATTGAAGCCTTCGAGCTGCTGAAGCAACTCATCAACAACGCTCCGGCTGGCAAAAAGATTCTTTTCATCGACGAGCT
>JAQXRH010000021.1 GCA_029218425.1 Bacteroidales bacterium
GTCCGAAATAATTACTACTTTTGGGCATTGGTTATTCTTGGATAGTTTGGCGACACCAAAATAACTAATTAGGTCTGAATCCTGCAAACGGAATCAGACCTATTTTTCATCTCCCTCTAAAAAGTTTACCGGACAGTAATATAAACAATTCATATTTTTGTATATAAATATCTCTAATTATACAAAAATGGAAATTTTGTTAACCAATTTAATACATCACAAGTATAAAGCAGAACACTTAATTAAAAATGGAGTAATAAACACTCTAAAAGATTATAAATTTGAATGGGATGAAGATGCGAATAAGAAGAATCCTTTTCATAAAGATATATTGAATGCTGATTTTTGTTTTTCTATTGAAGATATTGATACTAATGAAATTTATGGATATTATTTCATAACTAAAAGAACCTTATCTGAAAATACTGTGTATAATTTAGACAAAGTTATTTTTGACAACGAATTGACAGATAGTTGTGTTGAGTATTTTACACCAATAATGTTAGGTGTATTAGTCAATCAGAATTATTTTGAGAAAGATAGATTTATTGCTAAATCAAACTTGCCATACAGTAAGATTTACATAAAGGATACTACCCAGAAAGTTATCAAAGAAATAAAAGATGCCGTTCACATAAAAAAAGATAAGATTGTGGAAATTCCTGATGATTTAATGGTGAAAATCAAAAAAGGATTTCATTTAACATAAATTATCAATGAACATAAACAGGGACAACAGGTATATTGTTCCCATAATTTATTTTATACTCGAAATGGTGCAATGTAAATAATTTTCATTATTTTTGCACCCAAAAGGGTATATCGCATGACTCAGTTATCAAGATATGTTAAAGAAATGCGTAAGCAATTTGGGCTTACGCAAGTTGACCTGTCCCAAAAATCCGGGGTAGGGCTACGCTTTGTGCGCGAACTTGAGCAAGGCAAAGAGACATTGCGCCTTGACAAGGTAAATCAAGTATTGGCACTCTTCGGCGCGGCAATGGCACCGAAAAAAATTGAACATGTAGACTGAGAATTTGAATGATACTGCATTTTAAATTTTGAGTTAAAATCATAAACTACTATGAAACAGGCAAAAGTATTTCGGGATAATCACTTAGCCGGAGTCCTTACCGAAGATGATATGGGCTATGAATTTTGCTATGTTTCCGACTATCTGAAATCGGAAGGGGCCACAGCGGTGAGTCTTACATTGCCGTTAACTGATAAGCCTTATCGCGACAATGTGTTGTTCCCATTCTTTGATGGTCTTATACCTGAAGGCTGGTTGCTTGATATTGCAGAACAAAGTTGGAAAATATCGGCACGAGACAGATTTTCATTGCTCCTTGCATGTTGCAAGGACTGCATTGGAAATATCAGTATCGTTCCTATTGATAGAATGGAGGACGGCAATGGATAAGTGTCTGTATTGCTATAAGGCTTTGGCAGTAGGTGAAGTCGATTACCATAAAGCTTGTGCTCGCAAAATATTCGAATCAGCAGTCGTACCATTATTGCCTTACACCCGTGCCAATATAAAGGAACTGGCCCGGGAGATAGTGGCTACAAGCACTACCGTGACCGGCGTACAGGCGAAACTATCACTCAACATATCACGAGGACTTGCCGGTGAACCACAACGCTTCACTATCGTAGGTCTGTGGGGCCGGTTTATACTAAAACCGCAAACCGACCGTTTCCATAATCTTCCGGAGAACGAGGATCTCACCATGCACATGGCTGAAGCGGCTGGAATAAAAACTGTGCCACACTCGCTGATACGTTTTGCCGATGGTGAACTATGTTACATTACTCGCCGCATCGACCGCACTAAGAAGGGCGGAAAGATTGCCATGGAAGATATGTGTCAGCTTTCGGAACGACTCACAGAAGATAAATATAAAGGCTCCTACGAACGTATTGCAAAACTAATACGACAATATTCATCTGCTCCACTTCTGGATGTCGTCAATTTTTGGGAAGTAGTTCTTTTCTCATGGCTTACCGGGAATGCCGATATGCACTTGAAGAATTTCTCGCTATTCCGTCCTGTCGATAATTATATGCTGACACCGGCTTACGACCTTCTATCAACAGCACTCGTCATGCCCGAAGATGACGAGGAACTGGCACTGACACTTAACGGCAAAAAAAATCGAATTAACCGAGAGGACTTTGAAAAGGTAATGCGAGATAGTGGGATGGATGAAAAAGCAATAGCAAACCTTTTCAACCGTTTCTCCAAAGCCATAACCAAATGGCACAAACTTATAAACGAGTCATTCCTCCCGGTCGACATACAAGAAGCATACCATGACAAAATAGATATGATGGCTACGAAAATCTCCATCAAAGAATAAACGATATTGTTATTCTTACCTTTTTTACACTACTTTGTGCTTCTATCTTGGCTTATGTGTTTATATTAACAGTAATACTATCCGCACACTCCAATGAATATATTTATTTTATACCCGAAATGGTGTAATATAGAGAAGTTTATTGTTTTTGCACCCAAAAGGGTATAATTACTGCCAAGTAAGATTGTCCGGTATCTTCAATAGTCCGCCAACAGCCTGTATTGCCAAGACATCGCACAAGACATAGCACCAAAACTTGCCGATAACGGCAAGTTTTGGCATCTTTGCACTCTGTTTTAACCAATGTTTTGCCGATAGCTGGAGTATACCACTTCTACGCCATCGACTATATCATTGACAACACCGACAGCAAACTTTCGGAAGCCTTCATAAAGCATCTTCATTTCCTTCTTAAAATCAGGCACATCCGATGTGCGAAAATCATGGTTCAAAGTCGGAGATTACAAGTGCCTTCCCAATGAGGTCGGGGGGGGGTGGGAATGACACTATAGAGCCTGAGAATGTCCACAAAGAGATTAAGGCTCTGTTGATAGAATATAACGGCAAAAAAATCCCACTCTCGAAGATATTATTGATTTACATCAACGATGCTCGCTATCAGATGCCAACGGAAGCGGGGATGGGACGGAGATTGTAGCGCGATGCCATTGTTTCTCCGTAGGCTCCGGCACTGCGAAGGGCCACGAGGTCGCCGCGGTGCAGCCCGGGCAATTTCTCGTCTTTACCGAACACGTCCGACGACTCGCAGATGGGGCCTACCACGTCGTAGACTTCCTCGGCGGCATCTGCCGATGTGATATTCTCTATCTTGTGGTGCGCGCCATAGAGCGCAGGGCGCAGCAAGTCGCTCATGCCGGCATCGATGATGGCAAACTGCTTCTCCACGCCTTGCTTGACATATACCACACGCGATATGAGCGAACCGCATTGCGCTACTATCGAACGCCCCAGCTCGAAATGCAATTGCTGGTTCTTGCCCAAGTGGAGATTGTTGCGGAACACGTCGAAATAGGACTTAAAGTCGGCTATCGGATTGGCGTCGGGGTTATCGTAGTCGATACCAAGGCCGCCGCCCACGTTGATTGAGGGAAACTGGATGCCCTTCTCGGCGAAATGTGCCTGCAACTCGTTGATTTTCAAGCACAGCAGACGGTACGGTTCCATATCGAGCAGCTGCGAACCGATGTGGAAGTGCAACCCTACGAGTTTAATCCCGGGGAGGCGCAAGGCGGTGTCGACCACATCGTCCAAATGGCGCAGGTCGATGCCGAACTTGTTTTCATTGAGCCCGGTGGTGATATAGTGGTGGGTGTGGGCGTCGATGTCGGGGTTGACGCGGATAGCCACTTTGGCAGTGACGCCGCGCGCCGTGGCAAGCTGCGATATCACCTCCAACTCGGGAAGCGACTCCACGTTGAAGCATCCAATGCCCACGCCGAGGGCGTAGTTGATTTCATCGTCGGTCTTGCCGACACCGGCAAACACTATGGAGTCGGGGGCGAAACCGTTGACCACGGCAGCCTCCACCTCGTTGCCGCTCACGCAGTCGGCACCCCATCCGGCATCACGTATCGGGGCGAGTACAAGAGGATTGGCATTAGCCTTTACGGCGTAATGGATGTGATAACGGGGATCGGCAGCCTGGTCCATTGCCACGTCGATAGTGCGTGTGAGCAGATCAAGATCGTAGTAGTAAAAAGGGGTCTTGAGCGATTGGAAACGGTCTATTGGAAACTTCATAATTTAAAAGAAATTGTATCGAAAAAATCACAAAATCGCATAATGCCGACGACGTAGGTGAGACGCGCCCTCACATTATGCGATTGAATATCAATGTATCAGTATGCGCCATCAAGAAGGAGCGGAAGCCGAGCTGCAACGGTGTCGGCTTCCACGCGCTATGCGGCGCTATTTAAACAAATGATTGCTTAGCGAGGTCAATGCAGCCACCTTGTCCTCTTTGCGCACGAGGAATGAGATGTTGTAGTTGCTGCCGCCGTAGGATATCATGCGCACCGGTATGTCGCGCAACGCGTCGAGGGCTTTTGCCTCGAAGCCACGGTTTTGCCATTCAAGGTCGCCCACCACGCATATGATTACCATATCGCGGTCAACGGTGACCGTGCCAAATTTCTTAAGGTCGTCGACAATGTGCTGGAGATTGCGCTCGTCGTCGATAGTTACCGAGACGCCCACTTCCGACGTGGCAATCATGTCGATAGAAGTCTTGTGGGTCTCGAAGATTTCAAACACTTTTCGCAAGAAGCCATAGGCCAAGAGCATGCGTCCCGACTTGATTTTGATGGCGGTGATGTTGTCCTTAGCGGCGACTGCCTTTATGCAGTGGCTCTCCGATGCATTGTGGATAAGGGTGCCGGGGGCGTCGGGCTGCATGGTGTTGAGCAGGCGCACCGGTATATTGTTGAGCTTGGCGGGGAGCACGCAAGTGGGGTGCAGGATTTTGGCACCGAAATATGCAAGCTCGGCGGCCTCCTCGAAGTGAAGCTCCTTGACGGGCTTGGTGCCTGCGACAAATCGCGGGTCGTTGTTGTGCATGCCGTCGATATCGGTCCATATCTCAATCTCCTCGGCGTCGAGCACCGCACCGATAATCGATGCTGTAAGGTCGGAACCGCCACGCTGCAGGTTGTCGATTTCGCCGTAGGCATTGCGGCATATGTAACCCTGCGTAAGGAACAGGTCGGCATCGGGGTACTGCGCCATGAGGGCGGTGAGCTTCTCGCGGATGTAGTGGGTGTCGGCCTCGGCGTTCTTGTCGGTACGCATGAAATCGAGGGCGGGCAACAGCACTGAGTTGATTCCGGTTTCCTGAAGGTAGAGGTTGAGCAACGCCGTTGACATCAGTTCGCCCTGTGCGAGGATTTCGCGCTCCTCAAACATGGTGAATATATCCTTAGAGAACGAACGTATATAGTTGAAGCAGGCCTTAATAGCTTCGGTAGCTTTATCTTTATATTCCTTGGTCGAGTATAGTTCGTCAATGGTTTTCATATACTTCGCTTCAAGGATGTTGATTGTCTCCTTGGCGCCATCAATATTCTTCTTATAAAGATAGTCACCTATTTCCACCAAAGAGTTGGTGGTACCCGACATTGCCGACAATACGATAAGATTGCGACCGCGCTCGTTGATCAATTTGGCAACATCTTTCATACGCTGGGCGGAGCCAACCGATGTGCCGCCAAACTTCAATACTTTCATTTTATAGATACTCTGTTAAAAAAATTACATTATATTATTTCAGCAGTGCAAAATTAATCATTTTTCCATAATTTGCATAGCAAATACAGAAAAAAAGCTACTCAATCGTAAAAATTACGAAAATACAGTCACCCGCGGCTGTGGTGATGTCACGGAAATGGCCACGCGCCTGGGCGTGAAGGCACTCGCCTGGGGAATGGCCGGAGGATGCTACGGCCCCGAGGATGCCACAACCCGGAGGATGCCTCATGCATATGGGAGGGCGTCACTTTACACGGTCGTCGCTGTAGTCGTCGAATGTGTCGGACCACACGCCAAGGTCGCATAAGTTGCGGGAGTTGTAGAGCTCCGACGAGGTGCCGGGTATGTAACGCGGGCAATCGTCGGCATCGGGCATCACATTGACGATGTCGCCTTGACAAGTGTCGCAGGCCATAAGCCGATCGGCAATTGCGCCCTTGCCGAGCAATGCGTTGAAGAGAGCGGAGAGTTTCATTGTACGGTAGTATAAATGGTTGTAGGTCAGTACATTTTACTGTATAACGCCGGGCACGCCGCTTTTGTTTTTGCGCTCAGAGGAAATTTTTGTAATTTTACCGAAATTTTTTTGAACTTGAAAATGAGTAACTCCAATATCAATTTCGACAGCTTCGACCGGGAGCATCTGTGGCATCCCTACACTTCGACCATCGACCCGCTGCCCACCTACAAGGTGGCGTCGGCCGAGGGGGTGAGATTGCGCCTCGCCGACGGCACGGAGCTTATCGACGGCATGTCGTCGTGGTGGTGCGTGGTCCACGGCTACAACAATCCCGTCATCAACGAAGCCATTGACCAACAGATACATAAGATGTCGCACGTGATGTTCGGCGGCCTCACCCACGACCCTGCCATCCAATTGGGCAAGATGCTATTAGAGATAGCGCCGCCGGCCATGAACAATATCTTTTACGCCGACTCCGGTTCGGTGGCTACGGAAGTGGCGATGAAAATGGCAGTGCAAGCCGCCGTGTCGCGCTACGGCACCCACAAGAAGACCAACTTCGTGACGATACGCAACGGCTACCACGGCGACACATGGAACGCCATGAGCGTCTGCGACCCGGTAACCGGCATGCACGGCGCATTTGGCACGGCTCTGCCGATACGGTATTTCGTGCCTCAACCCCGCTCGCGTTTTGGTGGCGAGTGGGACCCCGAGGAGATAAAGCCTCTGAAAGCCACATTGGAGCAGCACCACGACGAAATCGCCGCCATGATTCTCGAACCGATAGTGCAAGGCGCCGGCGGCATGTGGTTCTACCATCCGCAATTCCTGGTGGAGGCCCGCCGTCTTTGCGACGAATACGGCATATACCTGATTTTCGACGAGATAGCCACCGGTTTTTGGCGCACCGGACGCATCTTCGCTTGGGAGCATGCCGGAGTGCAACCCGACATAATGCTCATAGGCAAGGCTTTGACAGCAGGCTACCTCACCATGAGCGCGGTGCTCACCACCAAGGACGTTGCCGACACCATATCGCGCGGCGAGGCCGGCGTCATGATGCACGGCCCCACCTTCATGGGCAATCCCCTCGCCTGCGCCATTGCCATAGCCTCGCTCCGCTTGCTCCAATCGCAGGACATGAGCGCCCGCATAGCCCACATCAACGAGGTCATCAACCAAGCCATCGCCCCGGCCAGCTCGCTACGCGGTGTGGCCGACGTGCGCACCATCGGAGCTATTGGCGTCATCGAGACGACTACCCCGGTCGACGTGGGCCAATTCCAGCGACGCTGCGTCGACAAAGGCATATGGGTGCGCCCATTTGGCAAGAATGTCTACGTCATGCCCCCTTATATCATAAGCGACGACGACCTTAACCACCTGATAAAATCAACGATAGAAATACTGGCCGAACGGCAGGATATCTGAATTATGAGAACTTCAACATCACGAATGACCCATGAGATAGAGCAGTTGCGGCTGTCGTCGAACTACCGCGCCTTCCCCCAGCCCGACAGCGGCACGCTCATCGACCTGACGTCGAACGACTATCTCGGCATAGCCCTGCGCGACGACCTGCGGGATGAGTTCATGGCCGCCAACCACGGCGGCAAGTCGTTGGCTATGACCTCGTCGGCTTCGCGCCTGCTCGCCTCATGCCAGCAGGAATATGCCGATTTTGAGTCGGCACTCGCCGAGGCCTACTCTCGCCCTGCCCTACTCTTCAACAGCGGCTATCACGCCAACACTGGCATCATCCAAGCCATCGCCGACAAACGCACGCTCATAGTGGCCGACAAGCTTGTCCACGCCTCGATTATCGACGGCATACGTCTGAGCGGTGCCCGTTTCACCCGTTTCCCGCACAACGATTTCGACCGGCTGGAACGCATCGTGGCCCAAGTGCCCGCCGACGAGGCCGACCGCATCCTCGTCGTGGTGGAGAGCGTCTACTCCATGGATGGCGACCGTGCCGACATCGACCGGCTCATCGACCTGCGCCGCACCGACGAGCGCATCATGCTCTACGTCGACGAGGCCCACGGCGTAGGCGTGGAAGGGCCGGCCGGGTTAGGACTGGTGGCAGCGTCGAAATCGCCGGCCGAAGTCGACATCGTAATCGGCACCCTCGGCAAGGCGCTTGCCTCGTCGGGCGCGTTCGCCATCGTCGACGACCTGCTACGACAATACCTTATAAACAAAGCCCGTAGCCTGATATTTTCCACTGCCCTGCCCCCGGCTTGCGTAGCGTGGAGCCGCTTCATATTCGGCAAAATGATGGAAATGGACGCTGAGCGGGCCACACTGCGCAGCCATGCCCACCGGCTTGCCGACGCCATCGCCAAAGCCACCGGCCACAGCGGCGTCGTAAGCCACATACAACCGCTCATCATCGGC
>JAQXRH010000022.1 GCA_029218425.1 Bacteroidales bacterium
GGTGAACATAAAGATATAAATATTAAACCGATAAGGATTCTGAAACATGGAAGAAAGGCAAAGTCGCTTGTCAAGTATGGTTTGGAGGAGATTGCGACCATACTTCTGCGTCCGGCTTATACTCCTAAATTCGATGTTTTCTAATTTTTGTCATGTACTTAATACGATAATATTTAAAATTTTCAAAAAATGACCAATAAATGGCCAAATTCGTATGGTTAAATGCTTAATTTTGTAGATGAGAAACAGCTCAGGAATAATTAACCTAAACCTAACATACATGAGTAAATCAATTATAGTTGTATCGGTAGCGTGCATGGCTTTGATGGCAGCGCCTTTATCGGCAGATGTAGTGCCGCAGTCAGTGCAGTATGAGGTAAAGCCGATGTATGGTTACCACAATGACAAAACGCCTGGCCGTATCGTAAATGTAAAACTTGCCGGAGAACAACTTACCGGAGAGTTCACGATTGAAGCGAAATGCGGCAATAAAAAGGGGAAACAGAGTTATAACGTATCGGCTACCGGCGAGGTGTCGGTGGAATTCCTATTGCCACAATCGGTAGGCGTGGAAAAGGATGCAAATGTCTCTATGACCTTAACTGCCGAAGGCAAGACGTATCGCGACAAGGTGAGCGTGCTGAAGATGCGCCAGTTTACGGTGTATCTATTCAACCATTCCCATGTGGATATAGGCTATACGAATACTCACAAAAACATCGAAACCATTCATAAGAACAATGTAATAGAAGGCATGCGCCTCGGTCAGGAGACTGCAAGTTACCCCGAAGGCGCGCAGATGGTGTGGAACCCGGAGGTGACATGGCCTCTTGAACGCTTATGGAATAGTCGGCCGGAACTTCGCGACAGCATTATCTCGGCGATAAAGCTCGGTCAAATTGCTGTCGATGCGTCGTATGTAAATCTCAATACGAGTATATGCGCTGATGAAGAATTGTTCCACCTGTTTGGCTTTTCCCGTAAAATGCAGGCGCTTACAGGCAAAGATGCTGATGTGTTCGCTCAATTTGACATACCCGGCATATCGTGGGGCTTGGTGCCGGTGCTTGCCAATCAGGGTATTAAATATGTGATGTCGTGGACCAATGGCGGCGACCGTATCGGACATGCTCGTGAGGACCTTGATGGCAAGCCGTTCTGGTGGGTAGGCCCTGACGGCAAATCCAAGGTGCTTTTCTTTCAGCCCGGAAACTATGCAAATAGCGGCAGTATGGGGAAAGGTGGCGAAACGGGTCGCCCATGGCTTGGGCAGCGCAATCCTACCAAGCTGCCCAAATGCATTAAAATGGGATATGCCAATGTAGATTTTACCAATCAACTGACGGAGCTGCAGAACAGCGGTTATCCTTACGATTTCGCTTGCTTCTCGTGGACGTTGTGGGATAACAACCCTATTGATGCCGATATCCCCGACGCAGTGAAGGCTTGGAACGAGAAATATGCCTATCCGCACATAAAGATTAGCAGTGCACACGAAATAATGAAAATGGTGGAAGAACGCTATGGCGACCAACTGCCCACTGTAAGCGGCGACTATACGGAATATTGGACCGACGGTCTTGGCACGGCGGCTGTACTTACCGCAACCAATCGCCACTCCAAGGAACGCATGATACAGGTGGAAACCGTTGCTTCGCTCCTTTCCGACCATGGCGCTCCCGCTCCGCGTGCCGATATTGAGGAGGCCTGGCGCTATATAATCCTCGGCTCGGAGCATACTTGGTGCTTTGAAAATCCCAATGATACATATTTCAGCGATGCAATCCTGGATGTGAAGAAATCATATTTCTACGACGCTGAAAAGCGTTCAATGGCACTAATGGATGAAGTGCTTGCTCCAGTTACCGATAAGGCCAATGGCGCATTCGGCCCCTACGACGGTCCTGCCGAGGGGGGAGTGGTAGTAATAAACACCCATTCGTGGCCTCATGCCGGGGTAGTGGTGCTGTCGCCTAAGGAGAGCAGCCGTGGTAATCGTGTTGTCGATGACAATGGCAACGAGGTGCTTTGTCAGCGATTATCGACAGGCGAACTTGCTTTCCTCGCCCATGAAACGCCGGCTTTCGGCTCGACACACTACACCGTGGTGGGCGGTGAATGCTCGCTTTCAACGGAAAATACTGTCTCGGAAACTGAAATTAGCAATGGCATTATTTCGGTTAATATTGACCCCGTAACCGGTAATATCTCTTCGCTAAAACGCAATGGAAGTGACTATAATTATATAAACAAAGACGCTAACCAATTCGTGTGGCTCCCGGGCAACGTCGACGAGCCGCAGTACGATAAGGTGTCCGCAATAACAATCACCGAAAATGGTCCGTTGGTATCGGAAGTGACTATTACCTCGGAAGCTCGTGGTTGCAATTCTGTGACTCGCAGAGTGCGCTTGATAGCCGGTCAGCCTTGGGTTGAAATGTCAAATACCATCGACAAGCAACCGGTAGCCGATAAAGAAGGAATCCACTTCGGCTTCGATTTCAATATTCCGCAAGCCACCACCCTTATAGATATCCCCTGGGGTGTTATGCAACCCGATAAAGACCAATGGAAGCAAGGTAACCGCAACTGGATGGCCGTGCAACGCTGGGCTGATATTTCCAACGATACGCATGGTGTGACTTGGTGCTCGCTCGATGCGCCGTTGATGGAATATGGGGGTCGTTTCGCCAATAATGCCATGGGTTGGGGTAATGGTGGCGATTGGAAATACTCGCTCCCGGAACATTCCGCCGAAATCTATTCGTGGGTTATGAACAATCATTGGCACACTAACTTTCCTCAGACGCAAGAGGGCGTGGTGACGTTCAACTACCGCATGATGCCTCACGAAGCATCGGATGTCGCAGCGGCCAATCGATTTGGCATGGAGCAGGCTCAGCCGTTGGTCCACGTTCAAGCTAAAAATGCTGCCGATGTCAAGGCTCCGGTGGCTATTGATAATGCCAACGTGGTTGTGTCCATTATAAAAGACCAAGGCGATGGCAAGTCGTTTGTGGTGCGCCTGCGCTCCCTTTCCGACAAGGAGGAGGCTGTGACAATGACATATCCAAGCAGCAATCCCCGGGCTGCATATATATGCGACAATTGTGAAGAACCATCACAATCATTTGACGGCACTCTTACAATGCCCGCCTACGGGATGGCTACATTGTTGATTGAATGGTAATGCCTTATTAAACTGAAATTTATTCCAATCGAATAATAAAATAAGACTGTGCTTCTTCACATCAGAGCACAGTCTTATTTGTTATATTAATGAGTGTATCCGGCAAGCTGTGTATGGGTTGTAGGTCAATAAGGCTTGCGGTATTTGTCGGGGTTGGAGTCTTCGAGGATACTGAGGTAGGATGTGTAGCGCGATTGCGCGATAAGCCCCTCTTCCAAGGCTTTGATTACGGCGCAATGTGGCTCATGGGTGTGGGTGCAGTTGTTGAAGCGACAGTCGGCTCCGATTTTAAATATCTCAGGAAAGAAGTGCGATGCTTCATATTCGTCCATTTCAATCGTGCCAAAGCCCCTGACCCCGGGAGTGTCAATGATATAACCGTTTTCGTCGCCAGGGAGCTGGAACATTTCGGAGAATGTGGTGGTGTGTGTGCCGGTGTCATGCACTTCTGATATGGCGGCAGTGCGTAGGTCGAGTCCGGGGATGAGTGCGTTGATGAGGGTGGTTTTGCCTACACCGGAGTTGCCTGAAATGAGTGTTGTTTTCCCGCTGATGAGTCGACGGAGCTTATCAATTCCTTCCCCGGTCTTGGCCGATGTGCCGAGCACGGTGTAGCCTATTGACTTGTAGAGGTAGCTTACGGCTTCGATGAGTTCGGTATCTTCGTGGCCGGTGAGAAGGTCGGTCTTGTTTATCACGATGATGGCCGGTACGCGGTAGGCTTCGGCTGTGGCAAGGAATCGGTCGATAAATGTAAGCGATGTGGTGGGGTGGGCGAGTGTTACGATGAGTAAAGTCTGGTCGAGATTTGATGCCAATATGTGCGACTCCTTGGATAGGTTGCTTGCCCTACGTATTATATAATTTTTACGTGGGAGGATGTCGGTGATGAATGCCGTGCCTGAATCGTTGACTGAGATGTTCACTCGGTCGCCTACGGCGATGGGGTTGGTCGAACGAATGCCTTTAAGCCTGAAATTGCCTTTGATTTTGCAATCGATTTCCACTCCATCGGCAGTGCGAACTACATACCAACTGCCTGTATTCTTTATGACTAATGCCTCCATTTAGGTGCTGCTTGCATATAAATTTCCAAAATTACTCAATTTGTTGGATTAAAAAAAGTTTTTTAGCAATATTTTAATAATCTTATAATGCGCTGAAAATCAGTTGGTTGTGTTGGCGGCATTCTTTTTCTCGCTGATTTACTGATAAATAACTCGCCAAATGTGTGCGTAATTCACAAAAAAGTATTAATTTTGCAGAAAAATTAGAGCAAATTTCAGTTAAATCTTATAGCAAGTGTTAATCATTTAGTATAAGTGTATTACTAATTTAAATTTTTGAAACGATGAATGTAGAAGTCATTGGAACTTGGGCCGGACTTGTGTGGAACGCACTCAATGAGGCTGATGTATTAGGCATCAAACAGCTTAAAAAAGCGACCAAGTTGAAAGACAAAGAATTGTTTGCTGCTTTTGGATGGTTGGGTCGTGAAGGCAAAATCACTATCCAAGTAAATCCTGAAGACGAAAAAGAATTGATGGTATCACTCGTTAAAGAATAATACGCACTATTCTTTTATTACCCTGATCATTCTAAATTTTCCACGAAATCGACAGCCATATTGCGCTGCCGATTTCGTTTTTTATATCATTATAAAAATGGTGCGCCGAATTGCTTGGCTCGGTAATGAGCGGTTGAAAAAATGTGTAATTGAGCGGCCGTGGCTCATAAACCGAGGAGTGCGTGAACGCGTGCGGGGCTGGCGCCAAGGCTGATGGCGCGGTCGGCATCCGATTGCGCATCATCATTGCAATAGCGCTTCTTGTTGAGTATCGCACGGCATAGGTATAATTCCGAATAGTCGGGGTCGAGGTCAAGGCCGTCGGCTATGTCTTCCGAGGCGTCGACAAGTCGGTCGAGGCGAAGTGCGCATAGTGCACGTCCGGCAAAATACTCGGCTTGAGGGTTGGCTCTTATGAGCGACGTGTAATATGTGATAGCATTTTCGTTGTCCTCGGTGATGGTATAGTATGAGGCTAATGCTATTAGGGTGTCTTCATTGCGAGGCGAAAGCTTCTCGCGTTGTTGCAGGTCGGCAAATGCTTCTTCAAAGTTGCCGCTGTACAATTGCAGCAGGCCGCGGTAGAGATAGGTGTCGGAGTATGTGGAGTCGAGTTGCTGTATGGTGTCGTAGTCGGTGATGGCGTCGGTTACTCGTCCCATTGCAGTGAGTACGGTGGCACGGTTTGCAAGGATGGTGACAGATGCCGGTGCGGCTTTATGCGCCAGGGAGAGGGTGGCCAAAGCCAGGGAGTCGTTGCCGGCATAGTGGCGTATCATGCCGAGGTTGGAAAGCAGCATCACGTTGGTGGCATCATCGGGCTGTGAGTTGATGACGCATGAAATGAGCGAGTCGGCGGTATTCCAATTTTGGCCGGCTATGGCGTTATCTATCTCGGCCCACATGTCATCGCTGGCTTTATCTATGGTCGAAGCCGAAGCAGGGACGTAAAAAATGGCTATTGCCAAAAGGGAGTGTAATATGTTATTCTTAAGACACATAATATGCGGCTGGGATGCTTTTTGAAAACGGTGTTGAAAAAAAGATGTGGCAAAGTTAGATATTTTTAATCGAAATAATTTGTAAGAAAGCTATAATTGCGTTAAATTTGTGTCAATGAATTATGTGATACGACATATTGAATACTTGGTGCATCGCCATGATTGCGTGGTCTTGCCTAAATGGGGCGCATTTATAGCCGGGTACCAGCCTGCCTGCTATGATGAGGCGTTAGGCTTGATGTATCCTCCGGTGCGTGAATTGTCGTTCAGCGCAAGCGTTGATTATAATGATGGGCTTCTTGCCTCGTCGATAGCACGCAAAGAGGGGATGTCGTTTGCCCAAGCCTCGCAGCTCGTAGAGGATGAAATCAGCTCTATGAAGCATCAGCTTAGCCTTGACGGAGAGCTATCGCTTGGCAAGGTGGGGCGCTTTTTGCATCAAGATGAAGTGTCGGTGATATTTGAGCCGGCTAAGGATTTGTCGCTGATAGGCAGTGGAGGGTTTGATGCGGTTGCTATTCGGCCGTTGCTGTCCAAAGTTAAGGAGGAGGCTATCAACGCCGGGCGTATCGATTCGCCACGTCGTGGCCGCCTTACTCGATTGGGGTTGCGTGCCATTAAAGCCGCCGCTGTGGTGGCCGTAATAGTCGGCATATCCATGGTATTGTTGCGCCCGACATTTGACCGTGCCGACGACGACATGGCCTCCATCGCTCCTATGATGACGCAGAAGTCGTCGCAAACGTCGATAGCGCCTTCGCTTGAAGAAGGCATGACGCTCAACATACTTGTGCCCGTTGAGACTAACGATAATGTTGCTTCGCAACCGACTGAAGATGCTGTGGCTGTTGAAGATGCTGAGGCCGTTGAGGCACTTGCTACTGATAATGAGCCTGAAGCATTGTCGGAAGTAAGGTTGAATGCCAACGACCGTTATTGCTTGGTGGTAGCATCATTGCCCACAATGGCTCTCGCCGAGAAATTTGTAAGCGAGAACAATTCGACGCCGCTCGGTATACTTTCTAAAGATGGGAAGTTTAGAGTGTATGCAGCTACCGGTAATACGACCAATGAGGCCCTTAAAGGGAAAGACATCGCTGGTATAGGCGCTCGATTCGCAGATGCATGGGTATGCTCAATGCGTTGATTATTAGTCTAAAAACTCTTATACTCATATTATGGATTCATTGCATGACCTGCTCGTTAAGCGACGCAGCATACGACGTTATAAAGAAGAAGCACTCGATGCCGAAGCAGTAAAATTGATACTTGAAGCCGGATTGATGGCCCCGACATCCAAAAATTCGCGCGCATGGCAGTTTGTGGCCGTTGATGACAAGGAAATGCTACAACGATTGAGCCAATGCAAGTCGGCCGGTGCTCACCCCATTGCTAAGGCTGCCTTGGCTGTGGTAGTGGCAGTTGATGCAACAAAGTCGGAAGCATGGATAGAAGACGCATCGGCTGCTGCAGCTTTTATGCAGCTGCAGGCTGCCGACCTCGGTATAGGCTCTTGCTGGATAGAGGTGAGGGATCGCTACCAGGTGGATGGGACTTCAGCTAACGAATATGTGCAGGAATTGCTCGGCATCCCTGAAGAGATGCCCATAGTATGTATATTGTCGTTCGGCTATCCCGACGAGGAACGTCGTCCGTGCGACACATCCAAGCTCCATTGGGAGAACGTCCATATCGGAACATATAAGTCAAATGATTAGGTGCGTAGTCATTGGGTCGGGCAATGTGGCAACGCATCTTGCCAAGGCTCTTGCTCCACATGTCGATATTTGCCAGGTATTTAGCCGTAATATAATCCATGCCGAAGAATTGGCACGCATGGTATCGGTTGATTGTGCGGCTATAAATGACATTGCAGCCATAGATCGCGATGCCGATTTATACCTTATGGCTGTATCCGACGATAGTATTAAGGACATATTGCAACATTTTGGCAGATGCGACCATGGTATATGGGTGCACACATCTGGCAGTGTGGGTATTGACGTGTTTGACGGATTGAGATGCCGGTATGGCGCGTTTTATCCGCTTCAGACTTTCTCGAAATCTAAGCCGGTTGACATGCAGCAGGTGCCAATTTTCATAGAGGCAAGCGACTCCGCTACCCAACAGGAATTGGTGACCATAGCTTCCAAAATCAGCGGGAAGGTGAATCTCCTCGACTCGGAGGGCCGCCGTAGATTGCATATCGCAGCTGTCTTTGCTTGTAATTTTGTCAATTATATGTGGATTGTCGCCGACCGGCAATTGCATTTGTGCGGAACCGATATTCATGCTCTTGACCCATTGTTGAAAGAGACGATGGAAAAAATTGCTACGCTTACACCTTTGCAAGCCCAGACAGGCCCCGCTCGACGAGGCGATAGAAATGTGATTGACCGGCACATAAGTATGCTTGACGATGATGATGCCCGATTGTATGAACTGATTTCACGCCAAATTTTAGATACTTACCATGAGCAAAATTGATTACGATCTAACAAAAATCAAAGCGTTCGTTTTCGATGTCGACGGAGTATTATCGCCGGGTACTGTGCCGATGAGCGCTGATGGATTGCCTATGCGAATGGTTAATGTCAAAGATGGTTATGCATTGCAGCTCGCAGTGAAGCATGGCTATAAAATTGCCATAATTACCGGCGGATATAGCGAAGCCGTTGCTATGCGATTTAAGATCTTAGGCATTGATGATGTGTATATGGGTGCGTCAATGAAACTGCCTATACTTAAACAGTGGCTTAATGATAATAATCTTGACGCGTCGGAAACGGTGTATGTGGGCGATGATATCCCCGATCACGATTGCATGAAAGCGGTGGGACTCTCAGTGGCACCTGCCGATGCCGATATCGATATCAAAGGCGTGGCGCATTATATATCGACAGTCAATGGTGGCTATGGTGTGGCGCGCGAAATTATCGAGGAAGTGATGAAGGCTCGCGGCGACTGGATGTCGACCGAAAAAGCGTTCGGATGGTGAACGCTCCCCATATGGCGTGGTGTTGTTTAAAAATCTTCATGTAGCAATGAAAAGAATTTTGCTTGGTAGCGGTTCGCCCCGACGTAAAGAGTTGATGTCGATGATGGATATCGACTTTGAACCGATAAAGTTGAATGATGTAGAAGAGGTATATCCGTCATCGCTCAAAGCCGATGACGTGCCGGCTTTTCTTTCACGGTTGAAGGCGCAAAGCTACTATGATAATATCTCCGACGATGAAGTGCTTGTCACTGCCGATACGGTGGTGATAATTGACGATGAAATACTTGGTAAACCCAAAACGCCTACCGAAGCTTGCGATATGCTCCGGCGGCTATCGGGCGCTTGCCATAAGGTGGTAACCGGGGTGTCATTGACATCTACTGATGGTATCGTCACTTTCGATGAGACGACAATCGTTGAATTTGACAATCTTTCAGCCGAGGATATTGCCTATTACGTTGAAAAATATCGACCATTTGACAAGGCCGGTTCTTATGGCATACAAGAATGGATAGGCCTTGTTGCTATTAAAAAAATTGATGGATGTTTCTATAATGTAATGGGGCTTCCTACTCGTGCCTTGTATCGCAAATTGAAGGAGATTGGCGCAATATAGCATATCCTCTTGTGTTGCTATTCGATAGATAGTGATATCGCGAAATGCGGATTTGGAGGTATAAGCGGTAGCGTTCCTTTGACAAGGCGTTTGGCATTGTCGAATTGAGGACTAACACTTTCGTTTACGTTGACACCGGATCTGTTGCCGAGATAGGTGACGTGCATCTTGGCAATTTCCCCAGGCGCTATGATGTCGCGAGCAAGACAGTGTGCAATGTAACCCATCGTGTAGCGAAGATTTAGCTCGATGCATGGCGCTATATGCGGCTCACCATCGGCAGTGGCATATACCATCATGTCTATGCCGCATATTCCGGTATAAGTACTACCAATCATCTTCGTAAGTATTGCCGCGATGGCTTGCCGTAGCCGCTCGAGATAGGATGACGATACGTAGTGAGTGATTATGGATGAAAGGTGCTGCTCTGAAGCTACAATATTCCCGGTGTAATTACCTCCGTCAAGTGTCTCAAATACCGATAGCCCTACATATCGGGCATTGCCGTCTTTGATGCTGAATAGCATAGCAAAATCGGCAATCTTGTCGTGGCGCATTTCGGCCAATACGCTCCCCTGGCTTTTAATTATTCCTTCAGCATGGCGGAGCAATATCGCTTTGTCTATACGGTCGGAGTAAATGACGCCGCGACCGCTCGAGGACCATGGCGATTTTATTACTACCGACCCGTGGCCGCCGATATATTCGTCCAGCGACACAGTGTCGGTAAATTCGGCAGGAATTGGCACGTCAAAACCCTGCTCCTGAAGCTCTCGGTTTATGACGATTGACGAGTGTCGGTGGGAGAGCTGGCGTATCCGCTCGATTTGCTCATCGCCGGGGAGAAGTTGCGATGAAATGCCTGCCCGAGAGAATGTGTCGACAATGGACCGCGACCATCCCCAAGGCTGTAAATGGGCCACACGGGCACAATTCTCCGCCGTAAGAATTTCCAATTCCTTGCCATACGTTTGGGATACATGGCGCAGCCATGTAGCATCGGCGGTAAATTCGGTGAAAATGATGTCGCCGGCGTCGGCAATCCAAGCCGGAAGCATAGCCCCGTATTGGCGCAGCAACATCGCATTGCGCGGCGGGGTGAAGTGCTTGAGGTTGTTGCCCAAGGCTATATCGTTGTCGGGATTGAATATCCAAAGGGTGCTCATTGAGGGTGCCAGTTGATAGATATCACAAAATTACAAATTTTCAACATTATTTGCTATTTATCAACAGGTGATACTTCTATTGGCGCCAAATGATTATCTTTGTAATGAGAGGGGGAAAGCCTATGGCGGTGCCCCTTCTCCTATTGATAACTTAAAAGATTATGAGTGATATAATCAAACTGTTACCCGATTCAGTAGCTAATCAGATTGCAGCCGGCGAGGTGATACAGCGTCCGGCTTCAGTGATAAAGGAATTAGTGGAAAATGCGATTGATGCCAAGGCAACGGAGGTCACCATTGTGCTTAAGGATGCCGGCCGAACACTGATTCAAGTGGTCGACAATGGCATAGGTATGTCGCCCACTGATGCGCGTATGGCTTTCGAGCGCCATGCCACTTCAAAGATTTCCGCTGCCAACGACCTTTTCGCCCTCAATACTATGGGCTTCAGGGGCGAGGCTCTGGCTTCAATTGCGGCAATCGCTCAAGTCGAAATGATTTCCATGCGTCGTGATGACACTGTGGGCACACATATTTACATCTCGGGCTCTAAAGTCGAATCGCAGCAACCTACGGCGGCCGTCCCTGGCACTAACATTATGGTGAAAAATATCTTTTTCAATGTCCCGGCCCGCCGCAAGTTCCTCAAAAAAGACTCTGTGGAGCTCAACAATGTGCTTCACGAGTTTGAACGGCTGGCATTGGTTAACCCCGATGTCGACCTGACTATTATTCATAATGACATTACGCTCCACCAGCTACGGCATGCCCCTCTTAAACAACGTATAGGCAATCTTTTCGGCAAATCAATTGAAAAACAAATTATTCCTATTGAAACGGAAACTTCGATAGTGAAACTCTCCGGATTTGTCGGACTGCCGGAGAATGCGCGTAAACGTGGCGCGTTGCAGTATCTATTTGTCAACGGACGCAATATGCGACACCCTTATTTCCATAAGGCTATACTCAATTGTTACGAGCAACTCATTCGCGCCGATGAGCAACCTAATTATTTTGTCGACTTCCATGTCGACCCTTCGACTATCGACGTCAATATCCACCCGACAAAAAATGAGATAAAATTTGAAAACGAGCAAGCTATATGGCAGATATTAAATGCCGCAGTACGTGAGTCGTTGGGCAAATTCAATGCCGTGCCGTCAATCGACTTCGACAACAGCGACAACGTGCCTGATATCCCGGCTTTTGCTCCTGATGCAAATGCCATGCCCGATTTCTCGGCCGCTACTGATTACAACCCCTTTGCCGAATCTGCAGCTTCTCAATCGCATGCTCCCTGCCAGCATCGTGCTAATCGTCCATTTGACGACTGGGAAAAATTGTACCAGTCATTTGAAAATACTCCCGAGACGCCTGTACATCCCGATAGCGACACGCTTTTTGCAAATGGTATAGGCGGACCCGCCGACGATGTCGTGGCAAGCCGCATTAACGGTTTTGATGCACCCGATGGTAATGACTCTATTGATGGCGAAGCGTCGCCTAAGTCTACAATTCAACTCAATGATAAATACATAATTACCCCCACTGCTTCCGGTCTCCTTATCGTTGATAAATACCGGGCTCATGTAAGGGTGCTCTACGAGTCGTATGCCAAAAATTGCGAAAACTCATCCATCCCGTCTCAAAAAGTGATGTTCCCGGAGGCTGTCAATCTCACCCCGGCTCGTATCGCCATTCTCAACGAATACAAGGAGGATATTTTTTCCATGGGTTTTGAACTTGAGGCCATGACTGTTGATACATGGGTGATTAATGGCATCCCTGCCGGCATATCTGATAGCGATAATGTGCAGTTGCTCACTTCTATGCTCGATGATTTACAGATGGGTACAGATGTGACACAGCGCAGTGTGCGCCAATCTATAGCTCTTCATCTTGCCCGTGCCGCCGCTGTCAATGCCTCGCGACAGCTTTCGGAAAGCGAAGTGGAACATCTCCTTAGCCAGCTATTTAGCCTCTCAACTCCTGCTTATACCCCCGATGGCAATAAAGTAATGGTGGAAATCTCAACCGCTGAAATTAAAAGCATGTTTTGATACGTTTCTCCGGTAGTAGCACATCAACTTGTAAGCGGCAAAGCCGCTTTTATATTCGTAACCCACGGCTGAGCGACAGCGATGCCGTGGGTTGTAAGTGCATCATCTATCATAAGCGGTAAAGCCGCAACGCTAAAAAACAGGCGTTTTCAACCACATCATGCATCTGCTGCCCAATGCCTATTCATTTATAGCACCGATTGCCATAATGTTATGCTCGAAATTATCTCGGTCGTAGGCTCGGTTGCGTAGCTTGTTGCGGTAGGCATAGATGGTATTGACCGAGTAATTAAGTATTAAAGCCACCTGGTTTGTGTCCTCAAGCCCGAGGCGCATGAATGCCAATATGCGCAAGTCATTGTTCAATAGCTCCCCCTCTTTCAGCACTATCTTTTCCCGAAGCAATGCATTGACATCGTCGATGAAAGTAGGGTAGATGTGCAAAAACGCATCGTCAAACAGTTTATAAAACTCTTCGCTCTGTTCCTCCACGAGCTTGCCCGATTTTGTGATTTTATAAAGATCGTCAACTTGGCCGGAGGATATTTTCCTGTTTGCTATCTTGCAGAATTGGTTTAGCTTGTCAATATAGATGGAGCAAAGTCGGAAGAATTGGCTTATGTAAATCTCTTTTACATGGTTGGCACTCTGTAGCTTTACTTTGAGCATATCTTGCTTGCGCATCTGTTTGCGAAGCGCAATAAGGACGACTACCAGTACGATAAGTATAATGGTTATAAAGCCTATGAACATGTAAATACGGTTTCTCCAGGCGTCAACTTGGTCGGAATGGGCCTTTTGAATAAATGGAAGTGCTACCGATGATTGCAAAATGCGCATGTTGGCATTACATTCCACAGCATTGGTTAGCGCCGCCGACAAGTAGTTGTAGGCTCGGTCGATATCTCTGTTCTCCGACATCATGACACCCAACTCCTGGAGCGACATCACTTCTCTTACGGCTCCTTTTATATCGGCGATGGCCGATAATGCCAGATAATATGTCTCTTCTTCGCGTTCCCCTTTTTCTCGTGCTATAGTGGCGAGCATGTGGCATGCTCGTGCATAGAGGTTGCTGTTGGGCGTGATGTGGTCAAGCAGCTCTAACAACACCAACTTTGCCTTCCTATAATCCCCTTTCTCAATCAGCGATTCTCCATGGTAAAGGTCGTAAGTGAGCGACTTGGGATTAAGAACATTAAGCAATGAGTCGCGGTGGGCATTTACTTCTTTGTTCCAAAAGTCGCGCGAATCCTGAAAGTTAATAAAAATCGAAGATATATATGAATACATCTGGCGACCGGCGCTATGGTATAATACCATCTCTTCATCAGGCAGCGCGGATGGGTCAATAGCGCTGTATTCATTTACGGCGTCCATTATAAATCCCGACAATGGCAGGATGGCGGCACGTTGCACACGAAAACGGAATGCATAGGTCGAATCCCCCACTTCAATGGCTTTGTCGTATCCCTTGGTATAATATATCAATGCCGAATCATTATGAAATGAATTGTATAGGTCGCCCATCTGCATGGTCAACTCAAGCATGCGCGATGCCGATATGTTGTCCGAAAGCCTCCTTCGTATGGAATCAATTCGCATTTCGCGCGCATGGATATAGTCCGAACGTTTGGCAATTTCCCTATCAAGTTGATTTAGGGTCTCTTCTACATCCGATTTCGTTATCGTAACTCCGAAAGCCGACGCCGTACCTATACTTAGCAAATAGAGCAATATGATTAATGTTTTCATGCAGAATAGATTTGGTAAATACAAAAATAGAAAAAATATGTCAATTGACAATTATGTGTCGTTGAATTTGCCGGATTTTTTTGCATCTGACGGCCATTTGGGATAGCTTTCACGTGCGACATGTATATATTTCTGTATGAAATTGCAATAACACTATCTTTAATATCAAAATTTTGGGCTTGATGTGGCAAACTTTAGGAAAATTGAATAATTATGTATAGATTTGCATGACAAATATATTCTATTGTAAATGGATATGAACCCGATATCGCGTACAGATATTATGCAGCTCAATGCAGAGACTAAAGAATGGAATAATTCTTACCTTACCATCTTTGACTCTGCAGAGAGTGTTGATGCTGAATTCTCTCTCCCATTAAAAAATCACACCGTACTACTTATCGTTTGCATCAATGGCACTTTGGATATCGATTATGATATGACTTCCGTTAGGTTGGTTAAACAATCGATAATGGTGCTATTGCCTGGACATTTGGTGCGCAACTATTTTCCCTCAGCCGACTTTAAGGGCTTCATGATATCATCGGCAATATCCAATTTCGCCAATATGATGCCTCTAATGTCGCGCATATTGGTGTGCTTAAACCATTATAAGGAAAACCCTATTATCCAGCTCGACGAAGAAGAGTTTGCTAATCAAGTGCTATTCCGCGATTTACTTCAACATAAATTGGCTCGCTCGAAAGAACACTTTGATTTCTTGGTCATTAATAAATTGTGCGAGGGCATATTTTGCGAGACCCTCAATTGCTATTCTAAACGTGTTCACTATGCCGTTAATGCGCAATGTAGTCGCGGTGACGCCCTTTTTTATAAGTTTATTTTGGAGATCGAAAATGGTTTCAAGGAGCAACGCTCGGTAAGCTATTATGCCGACAAGCTTTGCGTATCGCCTAAACATCTTTCTTCCGTCGTTAAAGATATTAGCGGGCATACTGCCGGCGAATGGATTGACTATTATGTGGTTAATGAAATAAAAAGATTGCTCGTGTCGACCGATTTGTCGATACAAGAGATTAGCTGCAAGATGCATTTCGTCAACCAATCATTCTTCGGCAAGTATTTCAAAAGCCATGCCGGCGTTTCGCCGCGTGATTTCCGTAACAAATCACTTATGTCGGGCTTTTGACCCTTCCTACTGATTAACGCTTCTGCTTAATAATCCATGCTATTAGAGCTTATGGAGGTTGTGCCCCATAAGATTCTTTTTAGCTGCCATGTAGTCGTGATTGTAGTTGTTGGGCTCTATTTCGATAGGTACGTTTTCCACTACGGTCAGGCCGTATCCTTCAAGCCCGATTCGCTTCACCGGATTGTTGGTGAGCAAGCGCATTTCTGTAATGCCAAGACTGCGAAGTATTTGTGCTCCTACGCCATAGTCCCTTTCGTCGGCTTTGTGGCCAAGAAGTATGTTGGCTTCTACTGTGTCATGGCCTTCCTCTTGTAGTTTATACGCCTGTATTTTGTCCATCAGACCGATACCTCGCCCTTCCTGATGGAGATACACCACGGCGCCACGACCCTCTGCTTCAATCAATTCAAGCGCTTTGTGTAGCTGGTCGCCGCAGTCACACCGCTTTGACCCGAAAATGTCGCCGGTGGCACACGATGAATGCACCCTTACAAGCACCGGCTCTGAAGTGGTGACATCCCCTTTGATAATGGCGATATGCTCAAGGCCATTGTTCTTCTGGCGGAAGGGTATCAGCCGGAAATGTCCGTAGCATGTGGGCATATCTACCTCTACGCCTCTTTCCACCAAACTCTCGCGCGCGTTGCGATATGCTATGAGGTCCTTTATTGATATCAGCTTCAACCCCCATTCCTTCGAACGACGTTTCAGCTCGGGTAGACGTGCCATGGTGCCGTCATCGCTCATTATTTCCATCAAGGCGGCTACCGGTTGAAGTCCGGCAAGACGCGCTAAGTCGACTGCCGCTTCAGTATGCCCCGACCGGCGTAATACTCCGGCATCCTGCGCATATAGAGGATTGATATGCCCCGGACGGCCAAAGGTCGCCGCCGTTGACGTGGGATCTGCAAGCGCTCGGATTGTGGCACACCGATCTTCGATTGACACCCCTGTGCTACATCCTTCCAACTTGTCGACCGTGATGGTAAAAGGCGTTCCAAGTACCGATGTGTTCACATCGACCTGGTGGGGCAATTCAAGCTCTTTGCAACGCGAAATCGTCATTGGCACGCATAGCACCCCGCGCGCATTTTTGAGCATAAAATTGACCTGCTCCGGCGTAATCTTTTCAGCCGCTACTATCAAGTCGCCTTCATTCTCTCGATCTTCGTCATCTACTACAATCACCATTTTGCCTTGAGCGAAATCGGCTATTGCATCTTCTATCTTATCTAATTTTATATCTTCCATATCGTGTACTGTGTACTGTGTATTATTGTGTTTAATCGCCATTGTCGGCGCATTTACTCGCTTCGGCTGTATACCAGTTATTGAGTTGCTCATTATTGTCTATCAGCTTGTTGAAGTCGCGCGGCGTTATCTTGTAGGGATATTTATTCAACACCGATACTACTTGCAAGCTGCGCGAGTTCGACAAATAGTCAATCAACACGTTCATTGTGCGCTCACATTCAGCCGATTGCTTTGACTCAAATAGTCTAATAGCCAATTTCCGTAACGGGAACGATTTTTTATACCTGTCGCGATAGGCTTTAATCGCATTGTCGAAATCGGATATTACGCGCAGTGCCTCATCCGGCGTTACTTCATTCAATGTGAATTCCTTTGGCTCAAGTGTGCGCTTATGCTTGCCTCGCAGTTTGGCCCACAATGCTTTATACGCGTCGATGTTAAACACCCCGGAATCGTGTACCGCCTTGTAGGTGA
This sequence comes from Bacteroidales bacterium, assembly GCA_029218425.1. GTDB lineage: Bacteria > Bacteroidota > Bacteroidia > Bacteroidales > Muribaculaceae > JAGBWK01. The sequence goes on from JAQXRH010000022.1 coordinate 17,238, forward strand.
AGAATATGCCAAGAGGCAGGAGTACGGCAGAACTCAGCCACATCCCTTCGACAACGCTCAAGTGCCCTTCCCTTGCCATCTTATACCCCGCATTGTCTATGATGTAGTAGATGATAAACAATATCACCGATACCACCAATGGCAATCCAATGCCCCCCTTGCGGATGATTGCCCCAAGTGGCGCTCCGATGAAAAAGAATATTATGCAGGCAAACGAAAGCGTGAATTTCTTCTGCAATTCAATGCCATGGCGACGTATCGTCTTGCGGTCGTCCTCCATCAACTTGCTCTTGAATTCATAATCCATCTTCACGTTGCGGGCCTTGAAGAGCGCCTGGTTGATGATTGTTGCTTGGTCGAGTCCGGCATTCTTGTTGAATAGCGAATCGATGTCTATCGGCCTGTCAAGCGATACTTCGCGCTGTGGCACTCGTTCGCTACCTTGCGAATTGTTTACCGTGGTATAATACGGTAGGGAGAAATAAGCCTTCTCTTTTATCTCTGTGGCGTAGATGCGCCCCACGCTATCTACTCGCGCTTGCACCGAGTCGATGGTAGCATTTAGCTCGGCAATATTTTTGCCGACATATTGCTTGCGCATTGTCGACTCGTCCATACGGTTGAAATTAGCATCAAATGGTATGAGTATGTCTTTTTGGGCAAACGTCTCGCGACGGTATGGTAGATTATTGGATTGCACTCCGGCTGTTGTCGAACGAAGGTTCTCAAACTGTTCGCCATTATATATGTTGAGCAACAATCTTGTCTTGTCGGGAGTGAGGGCGATTTTCCCTGAATCGGCCACGATGATACGAGTATTGTCGGTCCCGCTACTCATGTCATATATCATCAGCTCGTAAAGCGCCCCCGTCACCTTGTCTTTTTCCTCTACATATATGTTGATGCCCGGTATCTGGTCGTAGAACGCCTTCTCCGGTATCTCCATCTCCGGCGATTTCTGCTTCATGGAGTAGAGTAGAGTGTACATCTTTGTCTGCGCTATGGGTAGCACATTGTTTTGGAAAAAGAACGCCCCCGTAGCTATAAATAGTATCAAAATGATGAGAGGCCGCATCGTCTTGAGCAGCGATATCCCCGACGCTTTCATCGCCGTAAGCTCAAACTTCTCGCCAAGGTTGCCAAATGTCATCAGCGACGCTAATAGTATGGCCAATGGCAATGCCATGGGCACCATCGTCAGTGCCGCATAGAAAAACAATTCGCCTATCGCCGATATTTCAAGCCCTTTCCCCACAAGATCGTCGATGTATCGCCACAAAAACTGCATGAGTACGATGAACAAGCATATGAAAAACGTCATCACAAACACCGGCAAGAATGTTTGCAACATAAACGTATATAGGCGCTTGGGTTGATACATCTACTTTATTTGGATTCTCTTAGCTTATTTTTGACTGCAAATTTACTCATTTTCGACTGCTATTCAAAATTAATCTTTATGAAAAAATAGTCAGTCCCCATAAGGCATAAATGAAGGCGGTGTGCCAATTGTTTATTCTTGACACACCGCCTTTATTATTGCCTTTAGGCCTGTGAATTGTCAGTATGGCCCAGTTGGACTATCCTGATTCTTCATCGGGGTTGCATTCCGTTTTTAGTATACCAACTGGAAGTCGTCGATCCACATCTTTGAATCTCCGCCGCAGAAGTAGTCGCCATAGCGCGATGCCGAGCATGTAATCGCTATGTTGGCTCCCTTGACATCGGTCTTGGTATAGTTGATAGGTATCTCAAATTCTACCATTCCATTCGATGTGTTTGTGGCGGTCGCATCGAGGATGAGCTCACCATATCCGATGACGTTGGGGCGCGACACGTCAAATATCTGGCCCGATTTAGTCTCGACTACGATTGGCCATGTGGCATTTTTGCCCGAATCAACGCTACTTGCAGTCATCTTATTGTCATCACTGAGTATGACAATGTAGATGATGCCTTGGTCGGTTTCTCCTACATGTGCTGCCATCTCCGATTTCTTGGACTCTATCTGGCAGTCATTGTAGGCTATCTGTGCCGGCTCGTAGCGTACATAGCCTCTCAAGGCTGTCGGACGTGAGCCAAACTGACGTCCCCATCCGAGTATGCCATCGGTGCCATCTGTCTTCAGGTATTGCCCGATAAAGATATTCCCTGCTGCAAATCGCCCTACTCCGAAGAGCGCTACTTTTTGCGATGACAGAAGCGCTGAATATGAACCGGAGTTGACATATGTGCCATCGGGTGTCGTCACTTGCTTCTGTAGCGTAGCCGACCCATGGTTGCCTGAATCCCAGAACATCTCCGTGCCGTCGGCATAGATTAGTGTCGCATTCCTTCCCGATTTCACTTGCCATTCCTCAAAACTTGCATTCGAAAGCTGCAACGCCGACTCGGTAGTGATGCTTCGCGGTGCGCTCTCGAAGCCGGAGCATACGGCGCGGTACTCGTAGGTCGTGCCTGGCCTAAGCCCGGTTATCTCTGCTGTCATGTCCGTACCGACGATTGTCGTCGTAGCTGATAGCCATGTCGTGCTGCCCGATTGGCGATATTCCAATGCCGGCGATACAGCCGCACTGTCAAGTATTCGACCATATATAGTAGCTTTCGTAGCCCATGTGGTCGGGGCTACGGCACTTACTTCTACAGCCTCTACTTTGGCTTCTGTGACTACTATAGGCATGTTGACGCTGGTGCTTTTGCCCAACATGTCGGTAGCTGTCACCTTAAGCTGATATTCGCCTACCGTAAGCGTGTTCAGCCACTCTTCGTTGAGGTTGATTTTCATGTTGGAGATGTCCTCTACATCATTGTAGACATACGTCCACTCTATGCCCGCACTCCTTAGTGATGCGCTCACACTCTCCCCTGCTGTCATCAAGTCAATGTCGTTACCGCCAATTGCCGATGCCAGTAGTGTCGACTCAAGTACTACATTCTTAAGGGCTGCTGCTGCCGTGATATAGAGCGACTTCTTCTCAAACATCCCCGGCTGACCGGTTATCCCCTGTTTGACATCAAATGTCGTCCCTACAATGTTGGGAGCTACGGTTATCACAATTTCATCTTCCGAATCAACTGTGCTTTCATCCACTACGATCTCTATGAATGCACCTCCATTGTTGGTTGTCGAGGGCGTATAGGTCACATGTAGTATGTACTCTGTGGCGGGCTCTACATTCTCGATGACATTTTCCTTAGTGAATGTCGTGCCATCCGATAGCTTTCCGGTTAATTTCCACGTAAGGTTCTTTGACCCTGATGGCATCATGAAATATCCTTTGCGGGTATCTTTGCCTACAAAGTCAAGCGACCCCCGGCTGTGCCCTACTGTCAAAGTATAGTCGCTGAGCACCTTGTCTACCTCTTCGTCGTAATCTACCGATGCTACTACATTGGCTATGCGGCAGGGTAGCTCTACTCGGGTCGTACCGGTAGTTATTGTGAACGGCGTGCGTCCCTTGTAGTACTTCGAATCAAACGATGCCGATACACTATCGCCGGCCCATGCTTCTGCTACGTAGTTGCCACTTACCAGCTTGATGCCATCGGCGGGCAGGTTGTCCAGCCCCTCGTATTTCCTTACGAGGCCTTTGGTGCCTGATATCCATATTATTGTTGATGACGATAGCTCTTCCTCTAATGTCGCTCTTGATGCAATCTTTACATCATTGCTATATGAGGCGGAAATCAATACTTTACCTTCACCTTCCAGAGCATAATCATGACTGTCGGAGCATGAGGTGACTACTGCCATTCCTGCTATTAGTGCTCCTGCTATATATAACTTTCTCATTGTTATTCTACTCCTGAAATAAAGGTTAATGTAATCGTTTTCTCGTTGCCCTGGTCGTCAATGACTGTAAGATGGAACTTATGTATGTCATTGGGGGTGGGGCTTAGGTTCAGCAAGGGTATGAATGGGGTAAGGTCAAATGTCACTTCTGTTTGCCCCTTCACTTCGTTTCCTGTCGGGAATCCAAACCCGCCGTCGCCAAGTTGTGCCTCAAGCTCCGGAGTTAAGTCGGCAAGGTCAAATTCCGGTACAAGGCCTACGCTGCCCAGGAATTCTTCGGTGAGATATCCCGACTCTATCTTCACTTTGAGGTTGTTCAGCGGATTGACTGATTTGATCACGATGCTGTAATCGTTCCCCTCTATCGCCTGATTGGTTTCCGTCAGTGATATCGCCGTGTCAAAGGTGAAATATTCTTCCCCTGGTTCATCGGGGCCTGGCTCTGGATCGGGGTCAATGGGATCCTCTTGACCCGGACGATCTCCTTCGATGACGTCTTCATCTACGGCTACGTTGCCCTCGATGCTTTCATCAATTGTTGACATGTCGATGGTGATGCCGTTTCCTACGTTGATTTGCCCGTTTTCATCGGGTATGGTAGGATCGCCTGCTTTCACGCTGTACGTGATTATGCGGTGCTGCCCGGCCTCTACATCGGTATAGATTTTACGGATTTCTTCATAGCTGCCGCCTACCGTGCCGCTGAACGTGGCTATTAGGGTAGAACTGCCTTCAACCGCTTCAAAGTATCCCGAACGGGTCTCATTCGGCCCGAATTCAAGCGTACCCTCGTCGTTGGCTATCACCGTCACTTTGCAATCTTCCGCCATCAGCGCCTTCAATTCCTCTGAAAATCTTATTGACACCTTGATGTTCGACAACTTGCAAGTGACCGTCCCTACATTGGTCAATTGGTTCTTGACTATATTGAATTTTTCCGACGACCCTTTGAAATAGGGCGCATCCCATGCAGCTTTTTGCTGTACGTGCGAGATTACGTCGATGCTGTAATTCTCGCCAACGGGTAGTGTCATTATTTCGGGCATCTCGGCAAATTTCCATTGCTGCACCTTCTGCCCCTCGGCATCGTTGACCGTGACGATGAAGTTGCTCACGTCCAAGCCGGCTCGTTTTATGACATTCTCGGCATTGGTGACATCTATGGCTTCCATGCGCAACTGGCCCATTCCGTCCTCTTCGGCTGCCGGTGTCCAATTGTCATGACACGATGACATCATCAACGTCGCGATAGCTATTGTTGAATATATTTTATATTTCATGTCGTGTAGTATCTTTAATAGTTTAACTTGATATCATCGATGTAGAGCTGCGAGCCCATATATGTCCCGCGACTTAAATTGGCAAATCCCGGACCGGAGAAGTTGTCATTGCTTTTCGCTAAGTATGTTCGGTCGTGGGTCGACTGGAAACGCACGTATACTTTGGCCGCTTTGGCCGCATTAGCCGGATATGTCAGATTGATGGTCACGGGCGTGTAGCCGCTCGCTGCGTCAAGGCTCACGCTGTTGATGGCTATGGTATTGCCGTTGGCATCTATCGAGATGATTTCGGCATAGCCTTTATCCGATGCGTTCTTCGGGCTATATTTGTAGTAAAATGTCATTGACGAAGGCCGCGATGCAAAGCTTATTCCCAATGGTGCCAAATCGTCGGTCTCTACCGATCCTTCTCGGTCGCTGTAGCCCGTCGGACGCTGGCTTCGTGTAGCCCCGAGATGCAATAATCCGGCATCGGTGTATTTTGTCACGCCCGAGCCGCCTGAACTACCTACAGCCGTGTTGCCGCTTCCCCAACCTACGGTGCGTATCAACGCGGCTTTGCCCGAATTGGCATCATCGGTCTGGATTGTCCCTGATATGCGGCAATAGGCATAGGCTGCTCCTTGGCTCGTAGTCATATTGTTGTTCGTCCCCCAACCGCTGAACTCTATCTCTTCCCAGTAACTGCCGGAAGCCACGGTCGCAACATCGGCATCAAGATTGCCGTTGGGTATCTGCAAGGCCTCTTCGGTGGTTATCTCTGTCCTCGCTTTCTTCCCATTGATTGTTGCCATTACGGTCAGTGTCTTGCCCGAGGGTAGTCCTGTTAGCCATGCCGACCCATCGCTCTCAAGCGTATGGCTTACGCTGCTGAAGCTTACGCCATCTTCCGATACGGAATAACTCACCGTCGAAGCCGCATCTTCCAATGCCTGCTCGTAATAAGTGGGCACGATTCGTGCACGCGTGGCAAACATGTCGTTGGCTGTCGATGCTATCGTGAAGCCGCCTTTCGCTATCGTCACTTCTGCACTCGCTTTACCATTGACTATTGCACGCAGGGTCACCGACGTGTCGTTGGCCGGTATCCCGTCAAGGTCTACTATATAGCTGTTTTCGGCTACCGCCCTGACGCTCGTTATGGTGGCATTGTCCCATGTGCCGCGGCTGTTCTTATATTGGATTGTGACTTTGTTGGCTACGTCTGCGCCGTTGTAAGTTAGGCCTACCGACATCGTGCTTACTCCCATCGACGGTGTCACATCCTCAGCCAATGCTATCACTATCGGCTCGATGGCAACACTAAATGATATTGGCTCGCTTACCTTGCTGTATTTGTCTTTTACCACTATGGTAAACGTCGTGGTATTGTCCACACCTTCCATATATTTGATGAAGGGTATCACACCGGTAAAGTCTACTTGCGCCATGCGGTCTTTGTTGCCAAACAATCCCTTGGCTCCCAATCCCATTGACCGTAATTTGGCTTGCTGCTCTGCCGTCGCTGACGCAAGGTCAATTTCATTGTACCATCCCTGGCTTATCAACGAGGTGGACTGGGTGGTGAGAACTACCGAACTGATTCCACCTTCGGCATTGATGAACAAACTCGGAGCGAATCCTTCTGTCATCCCCTCAACAAAGTTATATGTCGTCCCTGCCTCAAATCCCGATACAATCACCTCCGGTGCCGGTATGCTGATTATATCGTCGCTCAAGTCAATGTATACATCCTCGGTGTCAAGCATGTCGTCGTAGGTGATTACAAGCTGCGCATCTCCCACATTGCCATCGTTGACATCTATGGTGATCGTGTAATGATGCTTTGCCTCGGCTACAAAAACTGCCGCTTCCACCGACGCACTGTTCCCGTTGGGCTTCGTCACTTCGGCTGTTATGGTCACTTGGCCAGGTCGTAGATAGCCCGGGCGCGTCTCATCGCTGGTGTAGCTTAGGTAGCTCCCGCCTTCTGAGTGCGCCTTAAATGAATAGCTCGTGAAGTAGCCGCGGAATGCCTCGGTCGTGGCTATGCTTACCATACTGTTGGCCAGCTCGGCATTGATTGCCGCCTGCGTCACCTTGTTCTCTTTGACGGTTAACTGGGTCGAACCATAATAGTACGGCTTTTCAAACCCTTCGTCTTCTGCCGACCCATAGATGGCCTCAAGGGTGTAATTGCCCACTTTGAACAACTCATCATTGTCAAATTCTGCAACTGAATTCCATTCCTTCACATACGACCCATCAGTGGCACTGAGCCGTAACTTTAAATCATTTACCGTGATGGGCGACGCTTCTCGTCCCGTATTGGTCGAACGAGAACTGATGGCATTCACATCAAGGTCAAGCTGGGGGTTGATCTTGCCGCAACTTCCCCCGCCAGGATTGTAATCGTCGCTACAACTACTGCATGCTGCAATTAGTAGTGCCGACGACAACACGCCATAAATTAATTTCATAAGTTTTAATATTAAAAATTATTGTATATTCTGTATGTTAATCCTTCCTATTTATCAGGTATATGCTTATTCTTACCTATATGGTTGCAGTCGATATTAATTATTAGCAAAACGCCACAAATTTATGAATTTTTTTCATATTTTGCAATTCTTTCGCTCCAATTTTATGAACCTATTCCCCTGAAATCCTTGCTATTTTGGCCAATTTTCGGCCGTTATTGTTCCTTATTTCACCAACATGCCCTGCTTCGACATCTCCTGCTTTGTCAATCTCGATTTTTAACCCACATAGCCCCACACACAAGGTAATGCTACATCCCTGACCGGCACGCCTTCCTTGACGCCCCGACCGGGGATGTACCATTCGTTCCCTTAATTATGCCCTTATCGGGCTAAGCGTAAGCCCCCCAATGCTTCTTCCGCTTCACCCCCTGCCCATAGGCCTACGCATTTAATCCGGCTATTGCTATTGCTCATTTAGAGCGCCAATAGCTCTTCAATCTTGCTCTTAAGATTCTCTTTCGACTGTGAGCCCACAAGACGTATGCTCGTCTTTTCACCGTTCTTATAGAAAAGAATGGTCGGAAGCGACATCACGCGGTTGGCTACCGCAAATTCGCCTTCCTCGTCTACATTGTACTTGCCTATCACCACTTTGTCGGCATATTCTTCTGCAAGCTCATCTACCACTGGTGCCATGCCTACGCACGGTCCGCACCATGTTGCCCAAAAATCGATTACTACGGGTTTCCCAGTTGAAATTGTTTCAGCGACGTTGTCGTCAGTAAATTTAAATGCCATAATTCTTCTGTTATTTAGTTAAACTTGTATTCTATTTCCATCTCATCAAGCATTGATGCAAGTTTTCGGTTCAACGGTATCCTTATATCCGATGTCATCAGTATCGTGCGGTTCGCTTCTCCGTCAAATAGCCTGAAGTTGAGCGTCCCTCGGTCGGTCGTCGATTCGTTGACATGCTCCATAAGGGCGTTGATCAACCCATCGTTGACATCCGACTTGTCCAATGTTATTGTCACCGAATTTACCAAACGGCCTTTGATGTCCGATAGCAACTTGATGTCGCTTATCTTAAACCGTAATTCATTGTTATACCCCTTGGTATATCGCCCAGTTACATATATGGGCGTGCCTATCTTGCCGAAATTGGCGTATTTGATATAATCTTGCCCGAATAGCATTAGCTCTGCCGACCCGGTGTAATCCTCAAACTTGATTCGCCCGTACATGCCTCCCTTTTTCGACGGCCGTTCCTCATATGCTATCACCATCCCGCCGAAAGTCATATCCCGGTCCTCTACTATATTGTTCTTCTCCGAGAAATCTTTCACCGTAGTGCTGCAGCCGTGTGTCAGCTCCATATAATATGGGTCAAGCGGATGCGCAGATAGATACATCCCCACCAGGTCGCGCTCTTTCTCCAAACGTACCACGTCAAACCATGGTATCGCCGGATGGATTGCCGGCCGCCCTGCCGTGTTGAGCGATATGTCTTCATCGCCAAATAGCGATGCCGTTTGTTCCTGGCTCGCCTTCTGGTATAATTGCCCATATCGTAGCAGCTGCTCCGACAAGCTCTCGTCCTTATTGTTCTTCTCGAAAAAGTCCTCGCGTTGCAACCCCTCGAAGCAGTCAAATGCCCCTGCAAGTGCAAGCGACTCAAATGTGCGCCGATTGAGCGTGGCAAGAGGCACGCGCTCTACAAAGTCATATATCGACGTGAACGGCCCGCCTTGCGCTCGGGTCGCAATGATCACTTCTGCTACATTCTCGCCTACTCCTTTGATGGCTGCCAACCCAAATCGTATATCCCCCTTGGAGTTGACACCAAAATCACCGAAACTTTCATTTATGTCTGGCCCTTTTACTTGGATATGCAACGACTTGCACTCATCCATGAAGTTGGTCAGCTTCGTTATATCGTTACGGTTGCGGCTCAACACAGCTGCCATATATTCTGCCGGATAATTGGCCTTCAGATAAGCCGTCTGAAATGCTACCCAGCTGTAACATGTGGCATGGCTCTTATTGAACGCGTACGACGCAAATTTCTCCCAGTCTGCCCATATCTTTTTCAGCACCTCCTCTTTGTGCCCATTGGCTGTGCCGCCTTCGATGAATTTGCCCTTAAGCTCGTTCATCTTGTCTATCATCTTCTTTCCCATCGCCTTCCTGAGCGTGTCGCTCTGGCCTCGTGTGAAGTTGGCAAGTAGTCGCGATAGCAACATCACTTGCTCCTGATATACGGTCACTCCGTAGGTGTCCTTGAGGTATTTCTCCATCACTGGTATGTCATAGACTATGGGCGATTTGCCATGCTTGCGCGCTATGAAATCCGGTATGTACTCCATAGGGCCTGGACGATATAGCGCATTCATCGCTATGAGGTCCTCGAAGGTCGAAGGCTGCAACTCGCGCAGGTATTTCTGCATGCCCGCCGACTCAAACTGGAATGTGCCGGTCGTGCGGCCCTCGCAATACAACTTATAGGTCTTCGGATCATCTATCGGCACGTTGTCAATATCGATATCTATGCCTCGCGTTAGCTTGATATTCTTTACGGCGTCTTTTATAATCGATAGTGTCTTCAATCCCAAAAAGTCCATCTTGATCAACCCTGTCTCCTCGATGACCCTGCCTTCATATTGGGTCACCAACACTCGCCCGTCGGTCTTATCTACGGCGGTGCTTACCGGAACCCAATCGGTCACGTCATCACGGCAGATGATTACTCCGCACGCATGTACTCCCGTATTCCTTACGTTCCCCTCTAACTGCTCGGCATACAAGAGCGTCTCTTTTATGGTCTCATTCCCATTCTGCAGCTCTGCTTTGAACTCCGGCACATGCTCGTAACAGTTCTTTAGCGTCGCCGCAAGCTCTTTCCCGTTGACCTCCGGCATATGACGCGGCACAAGCTTGGTCAATCTATCACTCTCTGGCAATGGCAAATCTTCAACCCTCGCCACATCCTTTATGGCCGATTTCGCCGCCATCGTGCCATAAGTGATGATGTGGGCTACTTTCTCTTCACCATATTTTTCCGTCACATATTTTAATACTCGCGCCCTGCCGTCATCGTCAAAGTCTATATCAATATCTGGTAGCGATATTCGGTCGGGATTGAGAAATCGCTCAAATAGCAAGTCGTATTTCACAGGATCTATTTGCGTGATACCAAGACAGTATGCCACCGCCGACCCCGCTGCCGACCCTCGTCCAGGCCCTACACTGACATCCAATTTCTGCCGCGCTTCGTTGATGAAATCCTGCACTATAAGAAAGTAACCGGGAAACCCCATCGTCTTCATAATGTGCAACTCAAACTTTATGCGCTCCTTCAATTCTTCTGTGAGATTCTTGCCATATCGTCGCTCTGCTCCTTCATACGCAAGTTTGGCAAGATAGTCGGCCTCAAATTTTATCCTGTATAGCTTGTCATATCCCCCAAGCTTCTTAATCTTTTTCTCTGCTTCTTCCTGCGACAATATCACGTTGCCATTCTCATCTCGCGTGAACTCATCAAAAAGATCTTGCTCGCTCAGACGCTGGCGATACTCCTCTTCGGTCCCAAACTCTTTCGGTATCTCGAAAAATGGCATGATAGGGGAGTGGTCTATGTCGTATGTCTCTACCTTGTCAAGCACCTCTATGGTGTTGCTCAACGCTTCCGGAATATCCTTGAATATCTCATTCATCTCAGCCTGAGTCTTCATCCATTCCTGCTTGGAATATAGCATACGGCCTTCGTCCGACAACTTTTTCCCCGTCGACACGCATATAAGCCGCTCGTGAGCCTCTGCATCATCTTCGTTCACAAAATGAACATCGTTCGTGCACACCAATTTGATGCCCAACTTCCGCGCAATCTTTATCAACTCTGGATTGACACGCTCCTGTATCTCATATACAGCATGGTTGGCCCGCGTAACCGTCGCCTTATGACGCTGCAACTCTATATAATAATCATCCCCAAACACGCTCTTAAACCACGACGCCTGTCGCTCTGCCTCCTCTATCTCACCAGCTTGTATTAATCGCGGAAGCTCCCCGCCAAGACACGCCGAACATACGATAAGACCCTCGTGATGCTTATCCAACTCCACCTTGTCGGTGCGTGGATGCGAATAAAACCCCTCCGTCCATGCCTTCGACACAAGCTTGATCAAATTATGGTAACCCGTCGCATTCTTTGCAAGTACTACAAGATGCCGCCCCGTATCACGCTTGTCGGTATGCTCCGTAAGCCGAGCATTCGCCACGTACATCTCACATCCGAATATCGGCTTAAAACCCATCTTCTTCTTGAGCTTGGAGATTCCCTCCTCCAACGCCGCCACCTTCTCCGCATCGCCTACTTCCCTCGCATCAGCAAGCTGCTTCTCCATCTTCTCAACCTCTCCCTTGAGCTTACCCTTCTTCTTCTTTATATAATTAAACATCTCCTTGATACCAAACATATTGCCATGGTCTGTTAGCGCCAACCCAGGCATACCATCACCCATGGCCTTGTCTACCAATGCATTGATCGACGCTTGTCCGTCAAGCACCGAATATTGCGAGTGTACATGAAGATGTATAAATGGCTCCATTCCTTTATATTATATATTTAAATCTGTAACCTTATTATTATATATGTATCAGTAATCTTATTTAATGTATATGAAACAGCAACATTATAATATATGTATCAGTAATCTTACTATATACGAATCAGTAACTTAATTATACATTAATCAGTAATCTTACTATATATATGAATAACATATTCACTGCTTTATAAGTTTTACGATGCCAAAGTGGATAATCATCCTTAAAATGCCTCAGTCGCACACTATAATATTAATGTATACAACTTCAACCAACAACACCATAACTATCCAAACAACCGCAAAACTCCAATGCCAATATACGCACCAAAATTCCAACTTCCAAAATTACAAATTATATTTCATTACCCAAACTCCAACAATAATAATTTATCAACAATATTCCAACACCACCACACACACATCCCCATCCCATACACCGCAAAATTACACCCCGCCCAACCCCCAAACGCGTCAAAATCATACACCGCCCCCCAAAAAAATTGACAGCCCCCTCGCCCCATCCTACCTGCCGCCCATCGTCATGCTTGGTTCTGTGTAGAGGCTTTAGCCTCGCCCCATCCTACCTGCCGCCCCGACCGCCCATCCTACCTTCTGCCCATCGCCATGCTTGGTTCTGTGTAGAGGCTTTAGCCTCGCCCTCCGCCCCTCCTACCATCAGCCCATCGCCATGCTTGGTTCTGTGTAGAGGCTTTAGCCTCTCCCACCGGCCCCACCGCCTTGTCCACCGTCTCCATTATCTCTCGATAAATCCCGATAAATCTCGATAAATCTCGATAAATCCCGCCTATCGCCCCGCCCATCGTCATGCTTGGTTCTGTGTAGAGGCTATAGCTTCGCCCGCCGCTCCACATCCATCCCCGCCCGGCGGCGTCCGGAGCGACGCCGATTTACACTGCCGGGCTAATCCCCTGTCTCACAACCAAAACCATGTTCTACAACATATTTTTCACATATTTTCACAAAAATAATCCCCGAAATATTTGGCCGGTAACGGGAAAAGCGCTACTTTTGCACTCGCTTTCGGGAAGCAAGCGAGCTTCCGCCGCGCGGGCAGGGCCCGCCGAGGCAAACGAAAGCGCCAACGCGAAGGCCCGTCGGCCGCGCCCCGAATAAAAAAGCAAAAAAAAGTTGCCGAAAAATTTGGAGCGTAACGAAAAACCGATTACCTTTGCAAAGTTTTTCCGCCTCGCGAAAAGCGTCGGCCGCCGAGGCCCCGCCAAGCGGGACGGGAATCCCCGAGGACATTGAAAAGGCTTACAATAGACAAAGACAAGAAAGTACAAGAGCTAAGAAAAATGAGCCGGCTCGAAAGAGCCGGAGTCAGTTCCTGAACCGGCCGAGAGGGCACGCCGCCGAATAAGGCGCGGCCCGCGAGGCAGCCAGCCGGGCACAAACAGCAGGCGCGTTGGGACCATGTTTTGAAACAGAAAAAGAAAAGAAACAAGATAACAACAACGAAGAGTTTGATCCTGGCTCAGGATGAACGCTAGCGACAGGCTTAACACATGCAAGTCGAGGGGCAGCGGGATTGGAGCTTGCTTCAATCGCCGGCGACCGGCGCACGGGTGAGTAACACGTATGCAACCTGCCCGCCACAGGGGAATAACCGGAAGAAATTCCGACTAATTCCGCGTAACACCGCGGCAAGGCATCTTGCCGGGGTCAAAGGAGCAATCCGGTGGCGGATGGGCATGCGGCGCATTAGCTAGTCGGCGGGGTAACGGCCCACCGAGGCGACGATGCGTAGGGGTTCTGAGAGGAAGGTCCCCCACACTGGTACTG
>JAQXRH010000023.1 GCA_029218425.1 Bacteroidales bacterium
GTCCGAAATAATTACTACTTTTGGGCATTGGTTATTCTTGGATAGTTTGGCGACACCAAAATAACTAATTAGGTCTGAATCCTGCAAACGGAATCAGACCTATTTTTCATCTCCCTCTAAAAAGTTTACCGGACAGTAATAATTCAAAATGAGGTTTGGTCACCTTTGCATACGACAAAGGAGGTAAAGGATTGACGTTGTCCTTTTCCTCAAAAGAGCTGCTTCTATCGATATACTAGAAGACATAAATAGCTTTTACAGATTGCAGAATATCAATGTTGATATGAGTCTTCTATGTTTACGAGATATGAACTAGGTAAACAAATCAGCCCTAATGTCATTTACATCTATTTTGCAAATCTGAGCCTTTATATCTTTGCCAAAATCTACGACAGTATCACCCGCATACTTATCTATTATAAATACAGATTTATTGGTATAATCAAAGTTCTCTTTAATTATTTCGTTTATACCTTCATCTTTACATCCATATCCTATTATAATTAACTTTTCTGCATGTTGTAAATTATTCTTGAATTTTTTGAAAAGTTTTTTAAACAACAGAGGTTCATTGTAACGCTGTATCTTGGATGTTGTACCAGTTAAGAAATCAGCATGATATTCAAATGGAGATATGTCATATCCTATTTTCGATTTGCGACCTTTTATTATATCGCTCGCTCCCATTCCCCATTTTATCTTGACATATCGTTCTGGAATCATTATATAATTGGATATTGTCTTATAAAAAGGTACATAATCAAGACTACCATGTAGTTTGAACAATCGAATGGGAGTATTATATCTTCCTGTATATCTCTCTAAACGACAATGGTATGTTCTGTTCTCTTGAATCAAATTCCCATAATATTCCGAACCATATTCATCAAAGCCATCAGAAATCTTTCCGTTTATATATTCAGTTTTGTTAAATGACTCGAATAGTAAATCATGATTTAACGTATGCACATTAATAATATAGTTGTCAGTAAGATTAGATAAGTATTTGAGAAAACCATCATAGCCGTCTATATGACCGATTCTAAATGGTTCATTGTCATAAAACCGTTTACCATCTTTATCTTTTAGCAGATACTCAGCCATTTGATTGTAAATGTGCACAACATTATATAAAAAGTTATCATAGTTTTCAAATTCATTACATAAATCATTGCAAAGTTCTTGATAACGTTCTTCTTTTGCCTCTTCTGACATTATGAAATCATAAAAGACCTCATAATCAAATTCATCATTGTGTGCTTTTGCATATTCTTTGATTAGGCGTTTACAAAATATAAAATATTTTTGGTGAGCATTCAAAACGCCATTGATTTGAAATTGAGGAGTCTTCCCATCTTTTGAAACAGCCAATTCTCCAGATGGAGAGAAACTAATTTTACTATCATCAAAATTTAGTAACCAGTTATTCATTTGATTACCGATAGGATATCCTTTAGGTGCTGAAAATCCAGCTCCTATGAGTATTGCTATAGATTTTCTTCCTGTCTGTGGAATTGGGACTTTCTTTTCATCCACGAAATCTAAATCGAGACTCTTCATATTATCTAATTTTAATTCCATAAAATTTCCAGTCGCTATCAATTTTCTCTATGAGATTAATTGATTTTACAGATTCTGGTAGTGGAGGAAAATACAAGGTAAATGTAATATCTTGTCCTGCATGAGTAAAATATGTCTTCTCAGGAGCTATTTTAATTCCTTCAGCCTTATTCATTGTATATTGCTTACCATTGGCAGAAATGTATGTATTTCTGTCTATATTACACCATTCATAATAACCGCTCCCAGATTGATTGTTACTAATTATTTCAATGGCTGTATATTCTTCGGTCAGTCTTACGCTTTTTATCTTTGCTTGTTCTGCAGTAGTGCTACCAATAATAGGATATTCTATATAATTATTGGATTGAGTATAAGTTTGATGGCCCTCGTTTGTGTTATTGCTTACGTTATTGGATACTATGTGATTAGTTTCCTGATTAGAGCAACTAATCATAAATACATAATTCTTTAGACTCTTAACCTTTCCTGTTAAAGGCAAGCCTGCTGTTTGGTTATTGTTAGGCAAAATTGAAGTTGAAATAGAACTTTCAGTCAAATTCTTCAAGTAAGATGTTTTGATGGCATAACCGACATTTTCAACTCCTTTGTGTTTCGCATTTACAATTCCGACCAAATTCCCTTTATTGTCAAATAAAGGGCCGCCACTATTACCTGGCTGAATAGGAGCTGATATTTGATACAAAGAAACATCGCCTTGAAATCCTGTTTTGGAACTAATAACCCCTGTTGTCAATTTTATTTCATCTCCCATAGTACTTGTCAAAGGATACCCTAACACAAATATATCTTCACCAACCTCAGATACTGTCGTTTTAACACTATACGGAATAGTGCCAAATCCTTTAAAAGAGTTATCTGTAATCTGTAATAATGCAAGATCGTTGTATTTATCAGTAGCTACAATTGTCGCATTATATTGTTTGGCAAAATCTCCGTTGACGCCTTGAATACTAATTGATTTTGCATTTTCAATAACATGATAGTTCGTGACAACATATCCATCTTTAAGCGCAAACCCAGTTCCTGTCCATTCTTTTAATTGCATTTCATCCATTTTTGATTCTTCAGCTTTTTCAACATACATATCATATGAAGGATATGTTTTAATAAAAGAACAAACAAAATTCACTTTAAATCCAGCTTGATAATTTCTTCCCATATCATAACGTAATTGTCTATCTGGGATAGAATATTTTACATTGAACAATGATTTCTCTTCTAATACAAAACGTTTTGAATCCGTAACATTACTTCCTTCCCAAAATATATTATAATTATATGCGGGTGTTATACCGATTCTTTTTATGGTAATTTGGTCATTTCTATAAATCTTAAAATCCCCAGAAAGGCTCTTGTATATTAACATTGTTATATTTGTTGTTTCTGACGGGAATTGCCTATATGCATTTTCTCCCCATTGTTCTATATTTACATCATATGCGCCTTCTATCGGATCAAGATTCTGGAAGTTATTTTTAAAATAAGCCATTAAATCATCTACGCTTTTAGGCGATATTTGAGCATTTAAAGATGACACTGAAGTCAACATTAAAAATAGCACTGCTATTTTTCTTAACAATTTCATGTACATAATTTTTTCTTAACAATTTTATTTATAATAAAAGCGTGAACCACAATGCCACACCTACTTGAAGGTCGTAGGAAACCTCGGATACAGATGTAACAATAGCAGCCCACGCTGTAGCGTGAGAACCACTATGCCATCCTTGTATCCTAATTGAAAATTTCCTACGTTTTCAAGTACAAGATAAGCATAACGCTTCTTCTTTTTCTCATATGTCGTGGATAGAGTAGCCTCAATCCAATTGCAAAATTATAAAAAGTCATAATAACTGGCACATTCTACAAGAGAATTATTACGCTTTAGGATATGTTTTTGCGTATTATGCTTGATTTTAAGCTAAAATCGTATGTTAACAAGAATTTATGTCAATAAAAAGCGACCCGCCAGCAGTTCTTATGGGATGCAGACGGGTCGTGTTTACTTCAATTTCATTAAGGCTTTCCTTGCTTTTTGAATAGAAAGTCGAAAATAGATTTGAGTACTACTCACTTACTTATAACCCAATAAAGTTGCAATAGTGTATATATCTACGCCATTATCTAGCAGTCTCATTGCAAATGTGTCGCGAAATCGATGAAAAGTGATGTGCTTGCTGATACCTGCTGTTTTGATGAGCATGGGAACGTATTTGTATAAAGCATGCTCTGTAATCCCATTGAATACCACACCATCTTTTAATGGTTTCCCCAATAGTTTAACAGCCGACTCTGATAAAGGTAATGTTAAACACTTCATACAACGCATTTTAATGTAATTCAAAATTGTCACATGGGTGCCCAAGGAACAAAAAAACTGCGTCCCTCGAGTGTCAGAGGCACAAACGAGGGACAAAATTGTATCTCATAATAGAAAAGAAACGAGTAATAAACTACCATGAAATGCAAATATCACTATGGGGAATATATGTACATATTGTAAGTTTTCAAGTTTGTTGTTAGAGATTGTAGGCTATTTACAGTAAATAAGAGCTTTATTACATTATAAATCTGTGCGCAGCCCCTAAATTTCGTCGCATATGCGTATCGTAATTGTAAAAACTATCGAAAATAGGAGGGTAAATATGTAAAAAGCCCGAATTTTTTGTTAAAATTCAGGCTTTACATTTTCCAGGATGGAAAATTTATTGTATATCTTCAATTTTTAGATTTAATTTTGCAATACTCTGAAATACAACAATTTACAATCTCCTTGCAAATCGAAAAATTTCTGATCTCTACACGTATAAACACGGCTTAAAGCATTGTGTATCAATGCGTTTGTTCGTTATTTTCCGATGCAGAAGCGGGAGAAGATGGTTGTGAGGATGTCGGATGTGGTGACTGTGCCGGTGATGGTGCCGAGGTGGTGGAGTACTTCGCGGAGGTCTTGGGCTATGAAGTCGCCGGAGAGGTTGGTTTTCAGGCCGTCGATTACGCGTTCTATGGGGGGAAGGGCGTTGAGCAATGCTTGGCGATGTCGTGCGTTGGTGACGATGATATCGCCGGTGTTGCCAAGTAGCGATTGTGCGATGTCGATTAGAGTTGCGCGCAAGTTGTCTATTCCGTCAAGTGTTTTTGCCGATACCTCGACGATGGTTTCGGCGTTGCCAATCAATGTCTTAGCAATCTCTGGCGATGCCATGTCGGTTTTGTTGATGACGGCGATAAGGTGTTGGTTGTCGGTCAAATTTGTTTCCAATTGCATTGATTGCGGGGCTGATGCATCGATTACTTGCAAAAGGATTGTGGCACGGCTGATGGCTTGTAGGCTACGGTCGATTCCGAGGCGTTCGATGGTGTCGGAGGTGTCGCGTATGCCGGCGGTATCGATAAAACGGAAAGAGAAGTCGCCAATGGCGATGGTGTCCTCGATGAGGTCGCGCGTGGTGCCGTGGATGTCGGACACAATGGCTCGGTCGTCGCCAACGAGGGCGTTGAGGAGCGATGATTTGCCCACGTTGGTGGGGCCGATTATAGCCACCGGGATGCCTTCCTTGATGGCGTTGCCATTGTCGAAAGAAGCGGCAAGCCTGACAATTTCGTCACGCAAGGCCACGGCTTGGCCGTATAGTTTGCTACGCGAGGCAAATTCGACGTCCTCCTCGGAGAAGTCGAGTTCCAGTTCGAGCAACGAAGCCAGTTGGAGGAGATTGTCGTGCATGGCGGCCAGTCGTTGCGAGAATCCGCCTTTCATCTGCCTTATAGCGATATCGTGGGCGGCACGGCTGCGCGATGCTATGAGGTCGGCTACGCCTTCGGCTTGGGCTAAGTCCATCTTGCCGTTGGCAAAGGCTCGGCGGGTGAATTCGCCACGTTCGGCGAGCCGAGCGCCTGCATCGTTGAGCAGTGTTACTGTTGTTTTTTGCACGTATACAGAGCCGTGGACCGACAGTTCTACGACGTCCTCGCCGGTAAATGATTTCGGGGCGCGAAACACGGTGGCGACGCAGTCGTCGACCACATTGCCATGCTTGTCGAGAATGGTGCCGTAGTGTACGCTATGGGTTGCCGCGTCGGCAAGGCGTTTGCCTTGCCATATGCTATCGGCTATGGATATTGCCTGGGGGCCGCTGATGCGCACCACGGCTATGCCTCCAACGCCTGCCGGGGTGGAGATGGCGCAAATTGTTTCGTTCTGCTCTGACATTGCGTGTTGCGAAGTGTTGATTTTTTTGAGGAGGGTTGATTTGTTGTAGCGATAGGGATGGTTGTTGGCTTATATTGCTATTTTAGGCGGCTCCACCGCGTGAAGTTGATTTTCGATTCCAGGGAGGCCTCAATGGAGTCGGGTAGTGTCGAAAAGAAATCGTGGCCGGTGAGCGCCTCGATCTCGTCGACGGTCACAGCGGCGGCCTGCATACCGCCCGGCACAGCGCCGTTGTCGACCAAAAAGCCAATGGCCTGCGGCGTCTTAGCCCAAGGCGACAATATCACCTTGAAAAAGCGTTGCGGCACAGCCACGCGGCTATCGCCGATAAACTCGCGCGGCGCCTCAGAAAGCACCGGGCCGCATACTATGATAATGGCAGAGTCGGCCACCACGCGGGCGCGGCATTTCTCCTCAATCTTTTTCCATGTGCCCCGGTTGAGGCTTCCGTCCTGGGGTGCGATATTTGTAAGGCAAAAAGTTTCCTCCATAGCGGTTTTGTCCCATTTCATGTCGCCGGCCGGAGCCATGTGTCCGCGGTCGTAGCCGCTTCCTGAATAGTCCTCGGGGTAGGCGCATCCGGCTATGTCGGGGTCGTTGTAGAAATTGTCACTTCGCGGCTCGCTTCCGGCAGCCTCATCGGCGGTAAGTTCCCATGCCACCCAATTGGGGATGTGCAGGTCGGCGTTGAACGACACGGTCATGCCTTTGTAGTTGATAATCCGTTCGTTGAGGCCGGGGGCCGTTTTGACGTAAGTAAGATTGCCCGGTTGCTGCACTTCTGCGTTTTTCTTCTGCTGGCTTAGCATGTAGAACGCGCCCACAAAGATAGCAGCCACCAAGACGATAAGAATGACCGCACGGTTGAGCGATTGGCGGCGACGGCGTCGTGCCGTCTGGCGGTTCATATACGATGATTTCTTTCTATGTGTAGCCATGGTCATAAGTGTTTGTCGGATAATGGCTTGGCCCATGTATAGTTGGTGGCACGCAGGCGATAGCCAGTTATGCGCATAAATAGCGTTGTGAACGGGCGCCAAAGCATGTAAAACGGAGTAAACCAGGCATTAACCGGCACTTGCAGGGCTTGCGACACGTGGGCCCAAGCCACGGCCGTAGTCGTTATCCAGGCCACACCGGCAATCAGGAGCGCGGCAAGCGGCAACAGATTGGGTGCCAGCATTATCCCTGCCGCCACAGTAGTAGCGAGCCACGTCCACATAGCCACCGAGCCAGCGCCCATCATACGGCGCATACAATGGCTGAGGCGTCGCCCCGTGAACTCATAGCGCACCCGTTCCACATTGTATTTGCCTCCGAAAGCGTCGGTGCTATAGCCTATTTGCGTAGGTTTCGATAGCTCAACGGCATAATTGTCGGCGGAGACGATTCCGCTCAGGAAAATGTCGTCAATGCCATGATGTAGCTCCACCGACGATGTGAAACCATTGTTGCCGAAAAACAGCTTTCGCCGGAATGCCATGTTGCATTCCGTGGCGCGATAGGGCTTACCCGAAATCGCACTCGACAGATACGTCGCCTTGTCGGCGAGCATATTGTAACGGCCCATGCCATGCAACCGTCGCTCGCCCACCGGGTAGCTCGTAGCAATTACCACCTCTTTGCCTCGTGCGAAATGGCGAGCTATGCCGCACAGCCAGTCGTGCGACTCGATACGCACATTGGCATCGGTGAGCAGCACATAATCGTAGCGAGCCGCCTTTATACCGAGCGTGACGGCCAATTTCTTGCGCGACAACGCGTGGGCATCGTCGGGCACATACGTCATGCGCAGATTGCGGTGATGGCTCGACAGCAGCTTCACAACGTCCTCGGCATCGCCATTGCGGCCGTCGTTGGCCACAATGACCTCAAACGGAGCATCAAACTTCTGCGCCAGCACTTCGGGCAACATACGCTCCAAGGCGCGGGCGCTATCCTTGCAATAGACAATCACCGACAACGACGGCAATGCCAGGCACTCGTCGTTATCCCCACGGCTGCGCATCGACAACCGGTAATGTTTCACCACCCTTGCGATATTCCCCCTGTAAACCACGATAATAAATAGCGCGGCCACCAACCCCAATCCTACGAGCGCCTGCGCCAACGGTGAATAAATAATATCTATGTCAAAATAAAAATCCATAACGTAACAGGAATATATCGCAAAATTACGAAAATTTTTACAACATATAACTCCTATCCTCGTTAAAACTGCCGCTTTAAATGCCGAAACAGAGCGAATTTTTGAGCTTCGTGATTGAATATGGCGGTTATGGCGAATATTATGTCGCTGCGGCATTATTATTTAATTATCGCTTAAGAAGCCCACTCATTCCACTAAAAAATAGTTAATCGGAGGGTGAATATGAATTATTATTGCTACTTTTGCAGAAACGCCCAAACGCATGGAAGAAAAGAAACCGAAAAGCTCATTTTTAAGTTGGTGCCGGCGATATATCTCGCTGCTATTCGTAGGATTGCTCGCACTCTACGTGTATGTATTGTTCTTCAACGACAATTCCTACGGCCACTTGCGTGAGCTGCAATCGGAGATCAGATTACTCGAAGCGGAAAAGCAACAGAACCAAGACACCCTCAACAAATATCACCAACTCAACCGCCTTCTCCTCTCCGACAAGGAGGAACTTGAGCGCATTGCCCGCGAAAAGTATGGCATGCAACGGCTCGGGGAAGACGTATATATCGTAGAATGATTATGAAAAAAGAGAATAAAATGGGTAAGGAATACACCCTTGAAGAAATCGCTGGACCTCGTCCCGCGGCAATTATCACCATTGCAGTAGCGTTAGGCTTGTTGCTGATAGCCGTAGGCACGCTCATCCCCATCCTCAACGCCCGCCACACGGCCTACGCCGACATGGCGCCCACGTTCAAATACATATTCGCCGCCGGAGCTGCCATATTGCTCATAGCTCGCATTTGCAGCTCGTACAAAGGTAAGATACTGCGGCTCAAACGTCTCTACCGCATAGAGCTGTGGAGCGCGCTATTCTTCTGCGTCGGAGCATTCTTCCTTTTCGATGAGCCCGACAGCACACGCAACTGGATAGCCTTCACTCTTGCCGGGGCCGCAATCCAGCTCTACACGTCATTCATGATACCCCGCACCGTGCGTAAAGCCCTCAACGGCAAAATATAAGCTTCAACATACGCAATACACCCAACCCACACTTCGACATAGACACATTATGAAACGATATTTCAGCCTCATTGCGGTCGCCGCTATATCCATAGCTTCGCTTTCAGCAGCAAGCTCCCACAAGAAAGAAGTGGCGCGCAACCTCGACATCTTCACTTCGATATACAAGACGATCAACACCATGTATGTCGACTCTATCGACGCCAGCAAATCCATTACTACGGCAATCAACGCGATGCTCAACGAGATTGACCCCTACACGGAGTACATCCCAGAAGAGATGCAAGAAGACTTCAAGACCATTTCCACCGGCGAATTTGGCGGCATCGGGGCATACATTTCACAAAACAAAGCCAAAGAGACTTACGTAAGCGAACCGCAAGAAGGCACGCCCTCCGACAAAGCCGGGCTAAAAGCCGGCGACGTATTCCTCTTAATCGACGGCGACTCAGTGCGCACAATAGGGAGCGACAAAGTGCGCAACAAATTGCGCGGACAAGCGGGCACCCACCTCACCGTCACCATACGCCGTCCACTCATCGACCGCGATACCATCCTCAACATCGACATCACCCGTGCCAAAGTCGACGTGGCTACAATGCCATTTTATGGCGTAGTGCGCGACACCGTCGGGTATATCGCGCTGAACACATTCAACGAAAAATCCTACCCCGAAGTCAAAAAAGCCGTTACCGAGCTCCTTGCCGACAAGCGCGTCAAAGGCATTGCCATTGACCTGCGCGGCAACACGGGCGGACTGCTCGAGAGCGCAGTCAACATCGTAAGCCTATTCGTGCCCAAAGGCACCGAAGTGCTCCGCACTCGCGGGCGTGACATAACCAACGAACGGACCTACCGCACAACATATTCACCGGTTGCCCTCGACATACCACTCGCCATTTTCATCGACGACGGGTCGGCCTCTTCCTCCGAAATATTAGCCGGAGCTTTGCAGGACCTCGACCGCGCAGTCATCATCGGCGAACGTTCTTTCGGTAAGGGACTTGTGCAATCCACTTTCCCCATTCCCTACAACGGGCTTGTCAAAGTGACGACTCAGCGATACTACATACCCAGCGGACGACTAATACAAGCAATCGACTACTCCCACCGCAATCCCGACGGCACCGTGGCCCGTACGCCCGACTCGTTGACCAACGTGTTTTACACGCGCGCCCATCGACCCGTGCGCGATGGCGGAGGCATTACCCCCGACATCAAGATTGAATACCCCGACATCAGCCCGCTCACCTACAATGTGGTAAACGACAACTATCACTTCGACTTCGCTACCAAATATGCGGCCGCCCACGCTTCAATCCCTGCACCTGAAGAGTTTGAATTGACCGACGAGATTTACGAAGAATTCAAAAAGTCGATCGACCCGGCATCGATCAAATACGACAAGGTGTGCGACACGATCCTCGACCAACTTGAGATAGCTGCCAAACGCGAAGGATACCTTGACGACAACATTCAGCAAAAGATTGCCGACTTGCGCAATTCCTTTCAGCACGACCTCGAAAAAGATCTTGACAACAATCGCCATCAAATCACCAAATACCTTGCTGCCGAGATAATCCGCCGCTACTACTACAATCGCGGGGCTATCGCTTACGACGTACGCTTCGATGAAAATGTAGCTCGTGCGGCTCAGCTTTTCGGCAACCAGGATGAATACCGTTCCATCCTTTCTTCTGCCGAGGGCGCAACTACTGAAAAGGACAAGTAACAGCCCGCACCGAGCCTCAACGATTGATTAAAAATATTGCCTTGGGCTCTCCACATATTGCACAATATAAAAAAAAGCATTATCTTTGCGCTCAGAAAAAACAACGGCGGGGCGTAGCGCAGTCCGGTAGCGCACCTGGTTTGGGACCAGGTGGTCGCAGGTTCGAATCCTGTCACCCCGACATCTTTAAGGATTAAATGTCCGTAAGTCAACAACTTACGGTCATTTTTTTCAAAAATCGTCGGAACGAAAACGGAACAAGCCGTTCTCCATAACAAAAGTTTAACCTGACATTTTCGGCCTGAAAATGTCAAAAAAAATGTGTCCAAGAAAGACCCCCTCACGAAAAAATGCGTCTGTTCCGTCGGTGCTATGTTAGCACTCCTCTTGAAGTGTTTGTAAAAGGACCATTAAAGTTCGCAACAGAATTTGTGAAAGCATTATTCCTCTCTTAAAGTGTTAAAAATAATCCTCTTACTGAACTTTTTTGCTTTAGAGTGGTTGACAAATAAAATTAAAATGGTAATTTTGTAAACCAGCTATAACATTAACTAATTATCAGACGCATGAACTCATTATTTTCAACCCGACTAAAACAGGCTCGCATAATGCAAGGATTATCTATGGATTCTCTTTGCGAAAAAGCAAATAATGTACTCAGCAAGCAGTCTATTTCAAAA
>JAQXRH010000024.1 GCA_029218425.1 Bacteroidales bacterium
CAAAGATAGAGCATGTCGAGATCGTCGGTCTCAAGGGCTCTAAGCCTTATCGTGCCGTTGGATAACATAGATGGATAGGTGGATTGACAGGAATCAGAGGTCGTTGTCGCGGAGATAGGCTTCGGCATCGAGAGCGGCACGGCAGCCCATTCCGGCGGCTGATATGGCTTGACGGTAGCGTGGATCGGCAACGTCGCCGGCGGCGAACACGCCTTCTACATTGGTGGCCGACGTGTTGCCTTGCAGCACGATATAGCCATCCTTGTCGAGGGTGATGTAGTCTTTGAATACTTCGGTGTTGGGGTTGTGCCCTATAGCCAGGAAAAATCCGTCGATAGCGATGTCGAGGATTCGCTCGTTGGCGGTACCCTTATTCTCAACCAGCTTTGCACCTTCTACTACCTCCTCGCCGAAAAGCCCTACGGTATTGCAATTAAATAATACTTCGATATTTTCTTTGTTGAGAACGCGCTCTTGCATTACTTTTGAGGCACGCAGAGCTGGCTTTCGGACTATTAGGTATACCTTTTTAGCAATATTACTCAGATACAGAGCCTCCTCGCATGCTGAGTCGCCACCGCCTACAACGGCCACGGTGCGTTTGCGGTAGAAGAAACCATCGCAAGTAGCGCATGCCGATACGCCCAATCCCATGTATTTTTGCTCGTCTGCAAGCCCGAGGTATCGAGCCGATGCGCCTGTAGCAATTATGACTGTGTGGGCATAATACGTGTCAGCACCGTTTACAGTCACCTCAAACGGCCGTTTCGAAAAGTCAACGGCAGTGACTGTGCCCGACTTAATATCGGCACCAAAACGCAAAGCCTGCTTGCGGATGTCGGCCATTAGTGCCGGACCGGTAATGCCATCGGGGTGTCCGGGAAAGTTCTCGATGTCGGTAGTGATGGTAAGCTGTCCACCAGGTTGGGTGCCTTCAAATAGGATGGGGGAGAGGTTGGCACGTGACGCATATATTGCAGCGGTGTATCCGGCAGGCCCGGCACCAATGATAAGGCATTTTGATATTTCCATGTGTAGATTTTTATGTTATTATAGAGTATATATTATTGCTATCGGAGGTCGATGATTTCATATCCCGGATAATCCTTTTTAGTTATGGTAAACCGGGACGCCGGTATGTCGACATTGGCCTTGATGTCGGAGATTGTCACCTTGAGCAACGTCCCGTCATCGAGTGTTATTGCCATCAACATCGGATGCTTTGACGGTGCAGCAAAGGTAATGATAATGCTTTTGATAGATGAGCCCTTGCTTTTGGGCGTCAATTGCATCTTCACGGTTGAAGCATTGGAGGATATCGTTTTGAGCGAGTAATCGCGCTCGTAGCTCCTGATTATGGCAAATGGATTTACTTGTGCCACTTCGTCGGGAGTGGGTTCGAAAATGGATATCTCGCGGTCGTCAGTCGATACGGTCCATTGCGTTTTACCATCGTAAACTGTGGAGCTGACCGATGTCTTCACTGCGAATTTATCAGCTTTCACTGCTATAGTGCCGATGACGGATTCCTGCCCGGCGCTCTCGATTTTGAATGACGCTGTTATTGACTTTGAATTAGTGAGCAACGCCGAAGCTTCTTTCATGAATGCGGAAGCATTGACTGCTGCCCTGGCATATTGTGCGCCGAAAATTGCAAGCACTAATATTATTATGCGATATATCTTCATCGTTCAAGATTGTTAAAGTGAGTCGAGTATCATCTCCAACTGAGTAGGGTCGACGAGTACGGCTCGCGGTTTGCCTCCTTGAGCCGGCCCGACTATTCCTGCGGCTTCCAATTGGTCCATAATCTTGCCGGCACGGTTAAACCCTATGGAGTACTTACGCTGTATATTGGAGGTCGATGCGGTATTGCCTTGCACTACCAACCGCGCAATCTCCTCAAAAAGCACATCGCGTTCGCCAAGCGAACTTGCCGAGGGTATTTCGCCGGCTTCTGATGGCGGTTCGGGTAAAAGGTATGCATGGTCGAAGCCAATTTGGTCGTCGATATGGTGGCAGATGGCTTCTACCTCGTCGGTGTCGATGAATGCGCATTGCACGCGTTCTATGGCCCCGCCCGTAGAGATGAGCATATCACCGCGGCCTATGAGCTGATTGGCGCCGGGTGCGTCGAGGATTGTGCGTGAGTCGACCATCTGGCTTACGCGAAATCCAATACGACCGGGGAAGTTGGCCTTGATTATGCCGGTGATGACGTTGGTAGAGGGGCGTTGCGTTGCGATAATCATGTGCATACCTACTGCTCGGGCTTTTTGGGCAATACGCGCGATAGGCGTTTCTACGGCTTTGCCGGCCATCATTATGAGGTCGGCGAACTCGTCGACTATCATAACTATATATGGCATGTAGCGATGCCCTTTCTCGGGGTTGAGGCGACGGCTTATGAACTTATCGTTGTATTCTATTACCGAACGACACTCGGCATCTTTGAGCAGTGCATATCGAGAATCCATTTCTACGCAAAGCGAGTTGAGCGTGTCAACTACCTTATTGGGGTCGGTGACCACAGGCTCTTCTTCATCGGGCAGCTTGGCAAGATAGTGCTTCTCCAAACGGGCATACAGGCTAAATTCAACCATTTTGGGGTCGACGAGCACAAATTTAAGCTCCGATGGATGACGTTTGTAGAGCAACGACGCGATGATGGTGTTTAGACCCACCGATTTACCTTGACCGGTGGCACCGGCGACGAGCAAGTGGGGCATCTTGGTGAGGTCGGCAATATAGACATCGTTGGAGATAGTCGCACCTAATGCCATAGGCAGTGGATACTTGCAATCTTGGAACGCTTTTGACCCGAGTATGGAGCGTATCGACACTGTCTGTGGCTCTTTATTTGGCACTTCTATACCTATTGTGCCTTTGCCCGGGATAGGCGCTATGATACGTATGCCAAGGGCTGCAAGGCTCATGGCTATGTCATCTTCCAAACGCTTGATGCGTGCGATGCGTACACCTTCGGCAGGGATAATCTCATATAGTGTGACTGTTGGCCCTACTTTGGCTGAAATTTTCACAATCTGTATGCCATAGTCGTTGAGTGTCTTGGTGATACGCTCTTTGTTTTCCTCCTGCTCTGTGTCGTCGACGGAGTTGGCTTTGCGTGGACGGTCGTGAAGCAGGTCGAGCGTTGGCATGCGATAGCGTGATAGCTCGGCACGAGGGTCGTAAGGGCCTTGGATATCGATTGTTTCCGGCCGATTGTTCCCTTGCTCAATCTCCGCTGCTACGTTAACTTCAAATCCAGGCTCTGAAGCCCCGGTGGTGTCGGCATTATTGCCTAAAGAAGTATCGCCGTCGGCATTGATTGAAGTATCAGCAACGGTAGCGGTTGAAGTTTCAGCGGAGGTATTTACAATAGCATTGGCTGAAGTATTTACGTCAACGTCCTTACTTTCAGACGACCCCGTAGCTGCATCGGCTGGCGTGTAACGGCCGTCGTTGTCAAAAGCTCCATCCGACTCAATGTTGTCGAACGTATGGGCCTTAGCTGTTCCCTGGCTGGTGCGATTATCTGCGGTGTCATCGGTTTCGTGTACTTCTACGTTGATGGGTCCGTTGGCAAGTGCGTCATCTATGGCTTCTTGTCGGTAGGTTTCCCGGTCGTTCTCATGGATTTTTTTTGCTTGTACGAGCCGGATCTTCTCTCTCGATTTTTGGTAGAGGCGGGTAAGCTCGGTGATATAGATAGTGACCAGTACCACTACAAGCATGCAGCTTACAATAAATGCGCCTATCCATCCAATGCGAGAGATAAGCAAGATGTTGATATATCTGCCATGGTAGCCCCCAAGTGGTAGGCCGGCATCGGAATTTATCGTAAATAATCCCAACACGAATGATATTGTAATGGCGAAAATCAGCGATTTGAACGTCAGCGACCAGAACTGCAATTTTTTCAGGCCGAGGAGCCCTAATCCAAGAAATACCATATAGATAATAAGCACTACCGAACCAATCCCAAGCCCTTCGACAAAGAGATGGTGGGATGCCTTAGCGCCTGTAGGGCCTGCAATGTTTTCTACTGAGCCTGTTGTTTGTGAAAGCTCTTCGATGGTCTGTGTTACGACTTCACTTTGGTCGGCTCCGCCATGCTTGAGAAATGACAGAGCTGCTATTGAGAGGTAGGCGGCCAAAAGGATTAAAGCAATACCAATTACCGATTTCACTTTACGGCTCTTGAAAAAAGCTATTGGCCGGGCTATTATTCCGGGCAGTCCCGATTCTGCATCTTCGCGTGAGGTAATCTCCTGTTTGCGGCGTCGACGTGGTCGTTCGTTGTTATCCCCGGTAGTCGAATGATGCTCAGCATCATGATTAGAGCGCTGATTATGCGCCCTGTTGTTGTTCTCGTAGTCTGTCCCCGAATATGTATAGTCGTTCATTAGTTATTATCCTATGAAAAATTTTCGAATAATTTGGCGTTTCTGTACAAAGTTACGAAAATAACATATAATTTCTGCAATTACCGACTAATAAAATTTGTGAAATTCCAATGCCCCCCATTGATGGGTATATCTATTAAGTGTAATCGGTATACCTATCCCATGCATATACCCATGCAATATTTATAGCATATTGATAAAATATAGCGGTCGACGGGCATAAATGCTTTTGTGCGGCACCAATACCAGGAAAGCTGATGACACGCACTATGGCTGCATCGGTGAGAATATAATTGTCAATATTATAAAGATTTCAATAAATCAATTGTTGCAGAGGGGTCTTGGCTGTTGAAAATATAGCTTCCTGCAACCAGAATGTCAGCCCCGGCATGTGCAAGGCTTCGCCCGGTCACGTCGTTGACGCCACCATCTATCTCGATTTGAGCCTTTGAGCCGGTGCGGGCTATTAGCTCTTTAAGGCGCCTGGTCTTTTCGATGGCATTGTTGATGAACTTTTGCCCGCCAAATCCCGGATTCACCGACATGAGTAATACCATGTCAAGCTCCGTAATTACATCTTCGAGCATCATCACCGGAGTAGAGGGATTGAGCGTTACGGCGGCTTTCATCCCAGCATCTTTTATGGCATGAATAGTGCGGTCGAGATGTATGCAAGCCTCTTGGTGGACATTCATTATTGTTGCTCCGACATCGCGCAACCTGCCGATATAATTCTCCGGATGCACGATCATCAAGTGCACATCCAACGGCTTTGTCGCACGTTTTGATATAGCTTCGATTACGGGGAAGCCGAAGGAGATATTTGGCACAAACACACCATCCATTACGTCAAGATGTATCAAATCGGCGTTTGACTGGTTGAGCATGTCGATTTCGCGGTCAAGATTGCCGAAATCAGCTGCTAAGAGTGATGGCGATACTAACATAAGGATTGTCGATTAGATTTGTTGTAAAAGATTAAATAGGGGGGCGATGTCATTCAACCTTAGCTGATTTTTTCTTTGTGCTAACGGCTTTGTATATCATATACAATATACAAGCGCCAAGCAAGCATATCCCACCGATAGTAAGATAGCCATTGTATTTTTCAACAGTGGCATACAGGTCTGCCTTATCCACAGCATGGTATAACCATACACCTAATCCGGCAAGGATGCAGTTCCACACAAAGGCTCCCAAGGATGTGAACGTGCAGAATTTCACAATGTTCATTCTTGAAAGACCTGCAGGAATTGAAATGAGCTGTCGTATTGCCGGTATAAGTCGGCCTATGAACGTGGCGATAGGTCCATGCTTGTCGAAATATGCCTCTGATTTTTTTACTTTTTCTTCGGTGACAAGAAAGAAATGCCCCACGCGGCTATTGGCAAAACCATAGACGATCGGACGCCCTAACCATAGCGACAGGTAGTAGTTGACCAATGCTCCCACTAATGCTCCGGCAGTGGCAACAATCACTATCAATACCACAACCCCGAAATTGAATGTGCCGATAGCTCCAAGCATAAAATAAACTGCCGGGGGGACTACCGCTTCAGAGGGGAATGGTATGAACGAGCTCTCTACAGCCATCAATAGAAATACAAAAATGTAGCTTGCATGAGCATCAACAAAATTGATTATATCTAAGGCATCAAAGCCTATTGAAAGGGGCAATACAAATTCCTCCATATAGAGATACTTTTATGATAAGTTGTAATTCTTGTGCAAATGTAGCGTATTTTTTTATAATATGCCAACATAAGCATCGGTAGTGATTGATGGGGGCAATATTAACAGCTGATTGTCTGATTGTTGTAAAACATTGCTGATGTCTATAGCGGGTCGCATAGATTGCGCTCCGATAGCATTTGCCTATATATATCTGCCTTCTTGTCAAGGGCTAAAGGGTAGGCTCTCGACGTCGACGGCATACGATAGATGCGTATATTCCTATCGGCAAAGAATGTATCGGTATAACCGCCCGTCTTGGGCATTTCTGTTGCGGTGATGTGAGCCACCACTTGCGCGGCTTTCTCGCCGGTTGTGGCTATCGTTGTGCATTCGGGCATTTGAGATAGTACGTCGGCAAGCGCGATAGGTGTGACTATCTCCAGATATTTGTCGGAGGCATTGCCTTTGAGACGCCTAACTTCCAACCCCGTATCGCTCATAGCAATATGCCTCTGCGCTAAAAATTCTTTTATCTTTTCTAAATCAAATGTTTTGAGATGAGGCAGATATAGCTTATCTTTGTCATTGAAGTATATCAATCCCATCACTCGCCAAAAATCGTTTATAGGGTTGGGGTAGAAGAATGGCATTGACCAACGATGGCTACCCGGTGGAAATGTGCCGAGAAATAGCAAGCGTGCGCCTTCGGGTATAAATGGCGGCCATGGGTGTCGTTCTATGACTGCTGTTTCATTATTCATGTTGTAAAGGTACGCAACAATTTTTGAATTTTATGCGTTTTATCGTTAAAATAGTGCCCATTTTTCAATTTTATTAAATGGATTAGGTATGAAAGATTTGGACAACACATTATTTAGTATAGATATATCAACTTCAATACCTCAGCCCGGTTCGCTCCTTGTGGCTGAGCCTTTTCTTTCCGATGAGTATTTCAACCATTCGGTAATCTCCTTGGTCGACTATGCTCAGGGGGAGAGTTCTATGGGCATAGTGATGAACCGAAAGTCGGGGTACACTTTGGGGCAGATGATTGAGGGCTTTGACGATAATGTCGACATCCCAATTTACATCGGTGGACCTATGTCGCGCAACCGCATGTTCTATATCCATCAGTTAGGAGGATTGTTTACAGGTGCCGTAGAGATACAGCCGGGATTGTGGATAGGCGGTAACTATAATCAAGTGTTGGAATATGTGCGCGACGGCTATCCTGCCGACAACCTTATCCGTTTCTTTATTGGCTATAGCGGATGGGAAAAGGGTCAACTCGAAAATGAGATAAAACAGCATGTGTGGGCCGTCACTTCGCCAATGGAACCGGCTGATATGCTCAGCGATTCCGACGATGCATATTGGCATAAGGTAGTAAAAAAGATGGGCGATAAATACCGCGGTTGGCAGATGCATCCTATGTTCCCTACAGCCAACTGAGCAGGCAATTTATTGGCTAATTGTTTTTGACAAAACGGAATTTCGCTTTTTGAAGCGGGAACACCAAGGTCATGATAGCGCCTTCAATTGATGCGTATGGCGTTTCGTCGGCAATCTCTTTGCCTGTACTGTCTATCCAGTAGAGTGTGAATGTATTTGCAAACGGAGTGGGAATGAGGTGCCCTTTAAGCGCTCCAGGATTCCAGCGATAAGGATCTACTTCTGCACCCGACAGATATATCAAATCGTAGCCGCCATCGTCGGCAGGAAGCAACGCCAGTTTGTACCTTCCTCCTTTCATCGCGATTCGTGTCTCCACCTCTTCATCAAAGTAGGTCCAAATGCCACAGTTGCTATTCTCACATTTCGATAGGGCTTCGCCGACTGCTTTGCCATCGGCATATAGCTGCGGTATAATTGGACGCGGAATATGCAATGATGAATATCGGTTTATGACGAGGTCGTATTGCGGGCGTATGGTGACATTATCTATGAATCCGACATAATTTATTTTCCCCGCGATGTCAAGGTCGTCACCTCCTGCCGAGACTATGACTTTTTCACCTGTGAACTCTGTGCGTATATAGATAGGCGATTTGGATGTGGGCAATTTATTCCCGAAATCTTTCTCAAACTGTTGCATGCCATCTATGCTAAGTGACACGACGATGCTCGCATCGTGGTCGAAATCATATTTATTGCGTTCGCATAGCCGGGCATTAAGGGATATGACATGGTTATCAATGCTATCATTGAAGGTCATTTCCACTCCGAATTTGCCTATTTGAGTCGGCTTAAATCCAAATTCTATGCGTTGCCGTTCAGCATTAATGCCCTCACAATCTACGAGAAATGTACTATCCCTTTTCAACCCTATGGGCTCGCCTACGACAATGCCATCATAGTCGCCGACATATGCTGTCGCACTATGTACGCATGCCAACGATGCTATCAATGTCAATATTAAGCGGAAGCTGACCGATACCGCTTTGCGATTGCTAAAATGCGCCATAGGTGTGAATTATATCGTTAGCTTTGTCTACAAACTCTGAATCAGATAGCTCTGCCGATAGCCAGTGTATGGTGTGACCACGCCGTTCCATGCCGCGAAACCATGTCATTTGGCGCTTGGCAAACTGATGTATGGCTATCTCCAATTGGCTGACCATCTCGGCATATGATAGTTGGCCAATCACATATTCTGTAATGTATTTATATTCCAGTCCATAGTATATAAGGTCGTCGGGTGATATACCTGATGCAAGCAGGTGGCGTATCTCGTCAACCATTCCTTCGTCAAGACGACGGTGTAGACGTTCCGTGATCTTTTGGCGCCGCAATTCGCGGTCGATATCTACGCCTATTACTACGCTGTCGATAGGTGCCGGGAGGGTGGCTACGGCTTCTTCGGGGTGGGCGGCATAGTAGCTCTGTATCTCTATGGCGCGTATGGCTCGTTTGGGGGTGTCGACATCCGAGATGTTGTGCAATTGCTTCATCGACGCAAGTAGGGCCGTGAGCTCTTGAAGTGTCTTGCCTTCAAGGCTCTTGCGCAGTGGCTTGTTCTCCGGCACATCGGGCAGCCTTAATCCATTTAACAATGACTCTATGTAGAGCCCGGTGCCTCCGCATATTATTGGTTGATGCCCACGCAAGCGTATATCGGCTATCGCTTCGTTGGCGTCCTTGAGAAAGCGGTGCAGATTGTATTTCTCCCCGGCTTCTACGATGTCAATGAGATGGTAACGTATGTCGTCATATTCATCTATGTCTTTACCCGTGCCTATTGTCATGCCTCGGTATACTTGTCGAGAGTCTCCACTTATTATTTCGCCATCTATTGCTTTGGCCAGCGCTACTGCACGGCGTGTCTTGCCCGATGCTGTCGGACCTATGATGGCAATCAATGGTAAGGTCGGTGTATTTGTCTTTTGCATATTCAGTGGTAATGGAGATTATCGCAGTTATTGAACCGGCATTTGATATTATGGCCTTCCTGTGCCTTTAGTTATACGGTGCCATAAGCGCCTCACTCTATACAATGGCTTGTCTTCGTTTAGTTCTGCTACATACAACCAGTTCGGGTCATCGTAATCAACATCCCATGAAGGCATGTCTTTTATACGGAATGTGGGCTTGTAGTGTTTGATTTCATATAGCCTATGCCCGCGGCTGTCGTAGGCTTTCCACGCCATGGTGACGGTATAGATATGGCTTAGCTCAGTAGCAAGGGCCATCGATACCTTCCCTTCGCTTATCATGTCGTTGGTGTCCGATAGTGTCAACCATTGGCCATTAAGTTTATTGGCTACATGATCGGCATTATTGACAAACACTGCATAGTGGAATATGTTGCTATACATGCCCGGGTCGCAACTATGAAACAGGAAGCGGACTTCATTGTCATCGCTGTCCAATGCATTGACAACAAAGTCGTGCGCTTCTTGGTCGGTGACTCGTTCCTTGAATGGAATTGATACTTTCAGCGCTACATCGATGCTATGGGGCGCGCTTTGCTGCATTTCATGTTCGGGCACGTTGAGCAATATCTTATCATCACATACCACAATATAGCGTAGTGTTGTACCATGATGCTCTACCACATCGGCCGTAGCCTTATTGTTGCAATAATATGCCCAAAGGGTGTAATATCTTATCCCAAAATATATTAATGACAAAACAAAGCACAACGATGGACAAAGCAAGAAAAAATACGTGTCCGAACTGTTAATGTTGACATTGATATACGACGATAGATAGTACCACCATGTTGTGATTGATAGGGCTAATGATAGCCAAAATAGGAAATGTAGCTGTCGTGTGGTTTCTCTAAAGTATAGCTTACTGATTTGGCCGCTATCCAATGCCTCTGATAAACGGTTCTTGCATGAACGGCACGACATGGGGCTTTTAGCTCGGATTATCCCTACCATGCATACTATTACTGCTACCGGGGCTATGTCAAGTATCGGAAGCACCGGATTGAGCTTGTTGACGGGCTGCCCGATGATGCTATTCATCTCGGTGTTACACTTGTAGAGCATGTCAATAAGTAGTGTTAACGCACTCGCCATCAGTATTATCTGGGTACTATGAGGTATGCGGAAACACGTGGGCTGCTTCTGATGCCGATTTAGCCTGTCGAGCAACGTCAGCACCCCAGCTGATATAAGCGGTAGTATTGGCAATATCTTTATCGTCACCAATGGGGCGATAATTATAGGGAGCATTATGAACCCTAACGATATGGCCCAATTTACCCATAGTGAAAATATCCCCTGTGCCAGATTTTGCCGACGTTGAACTGAATGAAACATATTATATCAATTTTATATGGCCATATGCTTAGCATCATGTATGCTTATTATCAAGCCATATGTAACTAATTAATATTATAACATCATTCCATTGCACTTGTTTACAACGACTTTTTGAAATAGTCTATCATTTTGCCATAAACTACGGCACGTGCCCCGCATCCGTTGATGGAGTGGTTCATATTGGGGAACATTAGCATATCACACAGTATGCCTTCCGATTGCATTCGCGATACATATTCCATCGTATTGGAAATGTGTACGTTGTCGTCGGCCGTGCCACACATTATCAATAGCTCACAATTTATATTGCGCACTTTGTTGATGGGAGCTGAGTCGTTATAGCCATCCTCGTTGGCACGTGGGGTTAGCATATACCGTTCTGCATATACGGTGTCGTAGTATCGCCAATCGGTGACCGGAGCTATTGCTACTGCGGCCTTAAACGGGTTGCCAAGTGCCGATATGGCCATCAGCGTTTCGTACCCTCCATAGCTCCACCCGCATATCCCCATACGGTTGGCGTCGACGTAGGGTAGCGCCGCTACATATTTTGCGGCATTAAGCTGGTCTATGGTCTCGTAATATCCCAGGTTACGGTATACACATGTCTCAAATTCGCGACCTCGGCTTCCCGTGCCTCTTCCATCCACGCAGACCACGATAAATCCCTCCATAGCTGCATAATATTCCCAATCAAGTGCCCACCGGTTGAGCACTTCCTGCGACCCTGGACCGCTATATTGCCACATTATGACAGGATATTTTTGCGACGATTTGAAGTCGTGCGGCAGTATGATATAGCCATTCAACTCGTTGCCGTCGGAGTTTATTGTGATGAATTGCTTCTCGGGCAGATTGGCATATCGGTGCATATAGCTGCTATTATCGCCCAAGTCGCGCAACTTCTTCCCGCTGTTACTGATAAGGCTATAGCTTGGCGCTGTCTTTGCCGTAGAAACCGTCAATACCAATGTTTCGCATCCGGGCGCAAATTCCGCAGTAGCAAATGCGTCAGCCGGGGATAAATCGGTTATCCTATTTTTGAGATCTATCTTGCTTATTACACGGTTGAGCGGCCCCGACGACGTAGATTGGTAATATACGGCGCCCAATTTGTCCACTCCGTAGCATTGTTTCACATCATATTCGCCTGTGGTGATCTGGCGCAATTGCGCTCCTGCAAGACTATACTCATACAAATGTTGGTACCCCGACCGCGCCGAATTGATTATCACCGACTTTGGAGTGATGACCATATTCTCATAAGTAGTAGGCGATATCCATGCCTTCGACTCCTCAACGTAGAACGATTTTACTACCGTTGACTTAGGATTGACGCTGTATATCTCTATGCGGTTTTGATCGCGGTTGAGTGTCGTGACCAACAACTGTTCGCTGGTGGCTGCATAGTCGATGCGTGGTATGTATTCGATTCTGGGGTCGGGTAGTTGTATGTCTTTTGTCTTGCGAGTGGCCACATCGTAGCTGTGTAGCGTCACTATCGAGTTGTTAGCCCCTGCAACCGGGTACTTATATGAAAATTGGCCGGGGTAGAGTGCATAATCATTATTCGGCTCGCAATATCCCTCATATAGCGATATATGGTAAAGCGGGACCTCACTCTCATCAAAACTTACGTATGATAGGGTCTCGCTATCGGGTGCCCATGCCAATGTTGATGTACTCACAAACTCCTCCTCGTATGTCCAGTCGGTAGCCCCATTTATTATCGAATTAATCTCGCCATTGGTGGTAACGGCGACCTCGGTATCGTAGTCCAATTTCTTGAGAAGAATATTGTTATTGGCTACAAATGCAACCTGTCGGCCATCGGGCGAAAATTGCGGTATTTGCTGATATTCATGCTCCTTGGACAACGGTTTGAGTATGTTTCGCTTTATTTCAAATACATAATATTTGGCCTTGTATGAGCGTCGATATATCATCTCCTTGTCAACAGCAATAAGCAATTTCGTGCCATCCGGGCTTATCGAAAAGCTGTCAAATCCGTTTATTGATGCCTCTCTCGTCTTTGCCGCGTTGAATACGGTCTCTACTTCTTTTCCGGTTGCAAGGTCGTATTTGACGATTCTGGTGTTGTCATCGCTCGTGGCAAGATATGTCTGGCCATCGGGCATAAATTGCATCTCTGGAGCCGACGCCGGGCGGTTGGCCGGGTATACGTATGGTGCTATTTCTTCGACTATCCTACTTTTACCGTAACTCTTCGTGGCAAACACTCCGGCTGATAAACATATTACTGCAAGGACTGTTACTTTATGATTCATTCTATTGTGATTAGCGGAATTAGTACTTTGATTAATTCGTGGTGCGTGGTGCATCGTGTTCCATTACGCTCACCTTGTATATATAAACTGCATTCATTACCACAGCGACATCTGCGCCGGGTTGTCTGGCGACCCACCTCGTTGCTTTGGCTCTTGGTATCCGAATTCGGAGTCTGATACTCCTACTGGACGTGCGTTGGTGCCTTCCGGCGGCGTAGAAATAAGCCAATTAGTGTCGTCGAGCGTATCATCTATCGACGATATTTGCGCACTCTTTTTGCGCTTTTGGCGTGGCGCTGGCTCCGACGCCTTGCGCAACCTCTCAATCTCTTCGCGGAGCATAGCTTCCGATGCAACCTGCAACTGTTGATTGTTTTCCAATTTGGCTTTTAACGCTGCAATTTCTTCCTCCTTCTTTTCTATCAATGACGATTTCTCATCCAGCAACGTTTCCTTTTCCGACAATTGCTGTGCCGCACTTTCCAATGTCGTCTCTTTCTCATTGAGCTGTTGTTGCAACTCGATTATGCGGCTCTGACGGGCGGAATTGATCTCGTCAATTTTTATAAGTGATGCCTCAAAATTGGCCAGCGATGTTCGGCATTCTTCAACTTCTGCTTTCGCTTCGGCAAGCTCTGATTTAGATTGCGACAATTCTTCTTTCAATTGAGCTATCGTGGCATCCCGGGCTGTGACATCTTCATCCGTGTCATTACCTACGGCTTGCGACGCTTGCTCTTTTGCTATACGTAATTCTTCGGTTAATTGCTGCACCTTGGCTGTCTCGTTGTGAAGCTCGCTGTTGACTCGTTGTAGCTCGTCGTGGGCACTGTTTAAATTGCACTGTACAGCGGCTATTTCATCCTGCCGTTGTTGCGCAAGCGACAACGCTTCTTGCAATTGCTGCTCAATTTCATGCGATGATGATGTGGCAGCCAATGCATCATATCGCTCTTGCAGCTCGTTATATTGCGTTTCCTTTTCCGAAAGCGCTTGCTTGGCCGCCGATGCCTTGTGATTGAGATCATTCAGCATCGCATCTGAAATCTCGATTTTCTTCTTCAACACCACAATGTCGTTGGCAAGGTTGTTGCGCTCGCGAAGCAAATTCTCTTTCTGGGCTGTCAGATCCTCCGATTTCTCTTTCAGCTCAGTTAACTGCTTGATTGTCTCCTGGTCAACTGCCGGTACTATGGTCGTCGTGGCGTTTTCTTTGAGCTTTGCAAGTTCTTGGCGCAAGGCGTCATTGTCCTTGCGCAACTCTTCCATGTCGCCATCTTGTATCGACATCGCTCGGAGCTTGTTTACGAGACTTTTATTCTCTAATTCGTATTGCTCTTTCTCGGCTGTGAAAGCATCTACCTGCTTCTCGAGATCGTGCACTCGTTCGCTTAGCGCACGTTTCTGACGCTCTGCCGACAGCTTCTGCTCTTGCCATTCTGCACTCGTGTCCTCAATCTTCTTCGCTTTCTCGCGCAATGTTTCTATCTCGCGTCGTAGCACCGTCTGCTCCTCATCCAGCTTCTCTTTCATGCGCGCTTCGGCATCTTTGTCCAGCTGTGCTATATACGATTTCATGGAGTCGTCGAGAGCATCATGGATATATCTCGATTGCTTCTCCGGATCAATACTTTCGCGAATGAATGTGGGTAGCGACTCGTTGAATATAGCTACCACTTTGTTGAATATGGCCTCAGGACATTTGCGCTCTATAGCAGCTTCTCCCTTGTGCACCGCATTTTCTTCAACCAGTTTCTTAGCTGAAACATCTTCTTGTTTGCTGCTCGATGTCGGCGCTGATGCAGTGGGCCGCCTTTGCGACAATGGCGTTACTGTCGCATCAGCATGCAATAATTCTTCGTCTTCAAGTTCGTAGTCGACTCCTGAAAATCCGAGTACTGATTTTAATTTTCCAAAAAAAGCCATGGGTAGGTTAAAGGTTTTTCTTTACTATGCCGACACCCTTTCGTCCGTTGATGCCGATAGTAAGGGGATTGTTAAATTCAACGATTCTTATATTCTCACTTTCGTAAGTGGCTGGTAGGGAATTGAGGTAATCAATGTCATAAATGCCATCATTCGACGATGGGTTGATAGTGAAATACCCCACACCAAATGATGTCAGATTCTGAAAGAAATGGGTGCCCTGGCTCGGCTCTATGCGATAGTTGCTGAGCGATGCCTCGACGATTAGCTTTGCGTTGGAGATATGTGGCCACTTCACCGGTATGCCCAATGCTGTGTCCGACGACCCCCACCTGCCTGGTCCTATCAACACATATCCCTTCTGCTGCTCGGTAAATCCGCGGTTAAGCTTTTCTATCTCTTCGGCTATCCGCTGATTGTTTGCCGATGAGAAGTTCTCGGGACGCACATATAGTATCGTGCTGATATTGTCAATATTGCCATGCCCAAGAGCAGTATTGCTCTTGAGTATTAACTGCTCGTCGGGTATCTCAAGTATCGTATCATCGACAAGCTCCTTACGGTCGATAATCGGTCGTATCTGCAACCAGTATATCTTCCCCTTTGTTTTCCCGCTATGGTCAACCAACCCGGCAAATTCTATCTCTATAGGCCGCTGCATCTTCTCCTGGCCGTTAGTGAGCATAAACTCAATTGCCTCGGCAAGCGGGAATACTTTGTGCTGCAACATATTGGCAAAGGTGACTACCTTGCGCCCAAAGCCCATGTCGGTGTCGCGTATCACTTGATCTTGAGGATCAAATGTCGATACTATATACTTCAACGCATCGGTGCCGGCAAATTTTTGCACTCGCATATCCTCTATGTTAAAGCCATCGTCTACTCTGAAGTCATCTTTAACATCATTTAGGTTGAGCGCATACAATCGAGTCTGCGTGTCTCGCAAGGCAAGGTCAAGCTCCGAGGTTTGCAACACTTTGTCGGGATGCCGCGGCGAGAATCGCAAACTCAGGCCTCCGTCAACGATATACTTCCCCAAGCCAACAGCTATCTCCGCTACACCATCCTCCGGCTGCTCGTCATTGATAGGGTAGTAGTTGAGCGATCTCCCCACGCCCGAAAACGATGGGAAATAATACCCATTGGTCGATTCTCCCACCACTTCCTGTATGATTACAGCCATTTTCTCCTGGTCTATGACATTGGAGGTCGCTGTCATATATGCCTTCGAATCACGATAAAACACCGATGCGTACACACTCTTTATCGCATCCGACAATAATTTGAGCATACGATACTTATCGTCGACATGCGGTATCATATATGTCGAATATATGCCAGCAAATGGCTGATAGTGAGAGTCTTCGAGTAAGCTTGACGACCTGATGGCAAGCGGACGGTCCACCACCTCAAATAGCGACATGAAGTCTTCTATCAGTCGCTCCGGCAATCGTGCCTGTAAAAAGTATCGTAATATCTCGTCATCGTCTCGGTCGCTCAATGCCACGCCATAGAGGTCATTGGTGCTCATAAACTCATCGAAGATATCGGTGCACAACACCACGGTGCGAGGTATGGATATCGTTATCCCCTCGAAATCATCACATATCGGATTGGCTTTGATTATGGAGTCAATGAATGCCAAGCCGCGCCCTTTACCGCCAAGCGAGCCCTGTCCGATACGCGCAAAATTGGAGTAGTGGTCAAAACGATCTTTCCGGAACACGGCTACAACCCCGCGGTTTTTCATCTTGCGATACTTCACTATCAAATCAAAAAATAGCTGCCTCACGGCCGGCGCCTCCTCGATCGACGTAAAGCGGTGCGCCTTGATGATTTCTGCTATCGGGAACATGGCCCGCGAATACAGCCATCGCGATATGTCGTTATGCGACGAATGCATATACAACGACTCGGCCGGTACGTTCATGATATGCTTTTGCATATCGTTCAGCGATTTGATTCGCATTATCTCCTCCCCGGTGGACGGGTCGCGGAACACAAAATCGCCAAAACCGAAGTTGTCCGTAATCGCTGCGCCTAAGTCTACTGGTAGTTTCTTCGAATTCTTATCCAAAAATATCCCATTGAAGTCATCGACACTATTCCGCAGCTCGCTCTGTGTCGATTCAATGATGATTGGCAGATACGGATCGCGCCGGCGCATTTCTCGCGCCAGCTTTAACCCGGCCATCGAGTCTTTTGCCCCTTCATGCTTGAACGATACATCTGATATCACGCCCAATATATGGTCGCTATATTTCTCGTACAATCTCATAGCTTCCTCATAGTCGCGGGCAAGCATCACCTTTGGACGACCTCGCATTCGCAACATCTGCTCATGCTCATTCAACGCCTCGGTCGAAAACACCATCGACTGCCTCAGAAGATACTTGTACAAGTGGGGTAGTATCGATGAATAAAACCTCACAGAGTCCTCAACAAGCAATATCATCTGCACCCCGACGTCGAGTACATCGTTGTCGGCATTCATCTTGTCCTCCAGCAACTTGATTATGGCAAGCAACAACTCCACATTGCCCAACCATGAAAACACATAATCAATCCCCGTGAAATCCTCATGAGCCAACCTTCGCGACACCTCCTTGGAGAACGGCGTCAACACCACGAATGGTATGTCGGGATATTGCTCCTTGATGCTCCTCGCTCCAATAAAAGTATCTGAGATCTCAACCCCGGGCATCGCTATTATCAAATCATAATGCTTCTTTTCCAACGCCGACATCGCTTCATTTACATGCGACACAAGCGTCACGCGGGGGGGCGAACTTAGGTTGAGAGCTACATACTCAAAATACAACTGCTCCTCTACGCGCCCGTCATCCTCCATCATAAATGCATCATACGGCGATGCGATTAGTAGCACGTTGAATATGCGCCGCTGCATCAAGCGCTGAAATTCCGTGTCCTTGAGGTATAATTGACTTAACGACTTTTCGTTCATTTGGCTATCTTTCAACAATCTACGGCCGCAATTTTAGATGTTGCTGCACAATCATCTCACTACGACCCACATTTATTGCATTTTATTCTTCAAATTTACAAAATATTTCAAAATCACTACTATTATATTTTAAAAAATTATATTTGACCTGCGAAAAACATTATTTTTTTCAACCATTGCCCATTTCCAATTGCCATTATTCATCCGATTTCCCCCTTTCCTCGTCTTTTACTCGGCTTTTTTGCCCCCCTTTTTCTCATCCACCTTCCCCTTTTGTTGCAAAAATTTATTATTGCTATGTGCTTAATATGATAAAAATTTGTAAATTTGCACTCTCAATTATAATAATCAATACAAATAGATATTATCTTTTATGGCAACTACTGCTGATTTTAAAAACGGAATGTGCCTCGACATCGACGGCAACTACTTCTTTATTGTTGAATTCCTCCATGTTAAACCTGGCAAAGGCCCAGCTTTCGTTCGCACTAAACTCAAAAACGTTCGCACTGGTCGCATCCTTGACAAAACCTGGAACTCTGGCGTAAAAGTTGACGAAGTCCGCATCGAGCGTCGTCCCTATCAGTACCTCTACAAAGACGAAATGGGTTACAACTTCATGCACACTGAGACTTTCGAACAAGTCGCTCTCCCTGGTGAAAGCATCGAAGGCGTTCAGTTCCTTAAAGAAGGTGACATTTGCGAAGCTATGGTTCAGGCCGCTACTGAAGAGATCCTTACTTGCGAAATGCCCACCAGCGTT
Organism: Bacteroidales bacterium; assembly: GCA_029218425.1. Classification (GTDB taxonomy): domain Bacteria; phylum Bacteroidota; class Bacteroidia; order Bacteroidales; family Muribaculaceae; genus JAGBWK01. Next base: position 18,798 of record JAQXRH010000024.1, read on the forward strand.
GTCCTTGAAGTTACTTATACCGAACCTGGCTTGAAAGGCGATACCGCTACCAACACCCTAAAGCCCGCTACCGTTGAAACTGGCGCCGAAGTCCGCGTGCCCCTATTTATCAACACTGGCGACAAAGTGCGTATCGACACTCGCGACGGTTCATACGTTGAACGCGTTAAATAATTCCTATACAGCGCACCAGTTCACTATTCATAGCATAAGAAAAAGGAGGCTCAACAGCCTCCTTTTTCTTATGCCTGATGTTCAGCTTAACATTGTCATTCCCCTCGCTTTTTGACAATTTTCTCCCCAACCGATTTTTCCTCTGCCTCACATCACCGCACCCTCTGCTCTATCGCGCTATTTAAATAGATAGTCATAGCTCCCCAGCATCGCCTCAAAACGTGCATCACTACGCAATGGCGCGACAGACAAATTGGCAACATCATATTTCCGCCAATCATATAAATTGGAATATCCTCGTTCGAGCGCTTGTTGCATACTGTCAAAAGCTTTCTCGAAATCTCCCAATTGGCTATACATCGCAGCTGCAAGATAGTGTATGCGACCGTCTATGTCGGCCGGCTTAGATGCCATAAGGTTGTCAATCCATATCGTCGCCTGCTCATCCTCGCCCATTAAATTCAACGCAAAACCAAGATATGAGCGATAATCTGTGTCGGCATATTCCAATGACAAGCACCGTGTAAGAAAACCTACGGCATCACTCGGCTTTTTCAGCTTTTCGCTCATAATCCATGCCCTTATTATATAGTTGATAGGGTGTTCGGGATTATTGATTATTGATTCGCCAAATCGGTCGGATGCATCGGCATATTCACCTGATGCAAGCTTTACCATTGCCATTTGATTTTGGGCCAGTTGATTGTTAAGGTCCCCCTCAAGGGCTCGCTCGGCATATAGTTGCGCCATCTCGACATTCCCTATGGCAAGATAAATCTTCGAACTCGTGATGTAATATCCGCTGTTGCGTGCCGACCCCAACGCTATGTTTATTTGGTCAAGTGCCGACGTATAGTCGCATAACGCATAGTAGCACTCTGCAAGTTTGGCATGAATACCGTGGTAGTTGTATAGCTTCTTGTCAATGATGGTCTTGTAATCCCCTATGGCCGCTATATAATGGTAATGGGCTTGGGCTATCATCGCTCGGATGTAATAGTAGATGCCCACATCGGGCGCCTGGCTTATTGCATTGCTCAATCCCGAGATTACGGCATTGTAATCCTTATTCGACATGCCGACAAGCTCCGATATAGCTTTGCCGCTGTTCTTGTCAACCGCTATCGCAAGTATCATGTCGTCAACCGCTCCGGTATTATTTCCCATCAATTCCCGCACCGAGGCTCGGCGAAGATATGCCTCGCTCTCCGCTGGATAGAAGGCTACAGCCTCATCGACATATTCATTTGCAAGGCCAAGATTATTCTCCTTCACAGCCACGCGTGCCAACCCTATCAGCGCTTCCAGCGAACGATTATGCAACCTGTTCAGACGCTGAAAATTCTCCTTGGCCACGCTGTAGTTGCCCAACTCGAAGTTAAGATTGGCCTTCTGGTATATTAGTGCGTACGACGTGCGATCATACTCCAATGCCTTGTCAATGTCTGCAAGGGCTTCTTCTTTCCGCCCAGTCATGATATAGATATTGGCCCGAAGTGCATATTCCTGCGATAGCATGTCCTCGTCGTCGGCAGGAGTGTACTTTATGGCGTTGTCTATGTCCGACAAAGCCCGCATATATTGGTTCTGTCCATAATACAGGTGGGCGCGGCGGAAATATACATTATAGTCCTGAGCATTTTCCTGAAGCTCTTCATTGTATACTTTCTCTACTGCTTTTACCACATTCTGCGATGCTGTCGTCTGTGCTTTGTGCATTGTCGGTAGCATGCACAGCGATGTTGTGAGTAGGATCTTGGATATCGCTCTCATTTTCAGAATATATTTATGGTCTGCCTAGCGGTCGACCGTTCAAGTAATTATTTATGGTTTCAATAATTAAGTCTACGTCTATGATTTCTACAATAGTAGTTGGTTTACTACATGTACTGTCTGGCACGCTGCTAATGCTGCCGTCTCTGTGCGCAATCGGCAATCGCCCAAACTTATCGGCTTGAACCCCGATGCTATGGCGTCGCGTATCTCCTGCGGTGAAAAATCCCCCTCAGGCCCGATTAATATGACGACATCGTTGCCTGCTCGTAGCTCTTTGGCAAGCAACCGACGTGGTATCTCCGAATCGCAGTACGCCACATACAGGTCGGATTGGCTTGACGACACTTCTTTCACGAATGTCTTTAGCGGTGTCATCTCATCGATACGAGGCATTGTGGCTTTGAGCGACTGTTTCATCGCCGAAATGGCTATCTTCTCGATGCGCTCTCTCTTTATTTCTTTACGCTCTGAGTGGGCGCATAGTAAGGGCACAAAACGATTTACCCCAATCTCTACGAGCTTCTCCACAAGCCACTCCATGCGGTCAAGATGCTTGGTGGGCGCTACTGCTATCGTTATTTCCCCCACCCATGGCTGCTCAATCTCTCGGCTATCTACCACTTCTACCAGCGTGCGCTTGGAATGGGCATCTACAATACGGCATTGCATTCTATGACCCCTACCGTCAATCACTTCAATGATGTCGCCTACCTGTTTGCGCAACACTCTGATACAATGCTGCGAGTCGCTCTCTGGTAGCACCGGATTGGTCAATATGTCGGGGGCATAAAACTGTATCATGGCGATGATTAATTATTGTCTTCTTATATCTATGCTATCTTTGCGCAGATTGCGGCGTCGCCGTCTTGCTATCCTTGAATATGAAGACGAATGCTACTGCTACCACTAAGGCAAAGGCCGAGAATATCAACCATGCCGACGTCCAATTCCCTATTAGGAAATCTCCTTCCCAATGGCAGAACTTGTCAATGATTGCTCCAGCCGACAATGTCCCTACTGTCGCTCCGATACCATTAGTCATCAACATGAATATCCCTTGTGCCGATGCCTGTATCGATTTGTCAGTCTCGCGCTCTACATAAAGCGCACCCGACACGTTGAAAAAGTCAAATGCCACGCCGTACACTATCATTGAGAGTATAAACAATATTACTCCGGGGAAATCGGGCGACCCGATGCCGAACAATCCAAATCGCAGCACCCATGCCAACATGGATATTAACATCACTATCTTGATGCCGAATCGTCGCAAGAAGAATGGTATCATAAGTATGCATAGCGCTTCCGATATCTGTGATATCGACGTGATCAAGGTCGAGTTATTGGCCACAAATGAGTCTGCATACCCCGCCCCCGCAAAATGGGATAGGAATGGCGTCGCATATCCATTTGTCACCTGCAGACACATCCCAAGTAGCATCGAAAATATAAAAAATATTGCCATCTTCTTCACCTTGAACAACTTGAACGCGTCCAACCCAAGAGTTTGCACGAGCGTGCGTTTCTTGTCGCTTTTTACTATCGTACATTTTGGCAGAGTGAAGCTGTATAACCCGAGGATTATGCCGAGTATGCCCGATACAAACATCTGCCAATGCGTCTGTTGGAATGGAGCCCCTGCTCCAGTAAGTGTAAAGAAGAAGCTGCCTTCTTCATCAAACGATGCACAATTCACAAACCACATTGCCGCTATAAAACCTACCGTGCCAAATACGCGTATGGGCGGAAACGCCTTTACTGTGTCCTGCCCGTCGGCGCGCAACGCCGAAAATGCCACGGTATTCGATAACGCTATGGTCGGCATATAGAATGCCACACTCAGTGTATATAACGTTATAAATAGACTGTGAGACACGCCTTCTCCGGTCGTTTCTGCTTGCACTCCAAGGTAGAAACAGCTCAACATGAATAGCGCTGCCATAAGTTGGCAGCCTCCAAGCACCTTCTGGGGCTGTATCCACCTGTCGGCTATGATTCCCATTACCGTGGGCATAAAAATTGAAACTATGCCCTGGATTGCGTATGCCCAGGGTATTAAGTCGCCCATGCCTGCAGGACCCAGGTATTTGCCAAGACATGTCAGATACGCTCCCCATACTGCAAATTGCAGAAAATTCATTATGATAAGCCGCGTCTTCAAATTCTTCATGATATTTATATTTTTTTTAGTGTGAATTATTCTTGTTCTTTTTCTCGTTTATTAGCGCTTGGATTTTTGCCGCTTCCTCATACTCCTCTTTTTCTATATGCTTGGCAAGGAGGCTCTCAAGCTCCTCTATAGCATAATTCTCTATTTTCGGCTCTGCATCTATGTCAAATTCGTCATCTTTATCCCGACGCATTGGCGTATTGCTTTCACTATCGAGCACAAATCCGGTCGTCGTCAGTATCTCTTGCGTCGTATATATCGGCGATTTCGTACGTATGGCTATCGCTATTGCGTCCGACGTACGCGAATCAAGCACTATCTGACGCTCTCCGTCGCTAAAGGTCAGCTCCGAATAGAATATCCCATCCTCAAATTTGTAGATATATACTTGCTTTAATTTGATGCCAAAAGCATGGGTGAAACTTTCAAAAAGATCGTGGGTCAGTGGCCGTGGGGGGATGATGCCTTCAAGCTTGATGGCTATCGACTGTGCCTCTGGAGCACCGATCACCACAGGTATCCGGTATGGCCCTTCCACCTGCCCAAGTATAAGCGCGTAGGCCCCTGATTGTATCTGGGAGTAGGTGAGTCCTACAACCTTTAGCTTTATCCTATCTTTATTCTTCATTATTTTTGACGATTCTTTGTTGCCAATGACTTAGCCAAAATTCTTGCTCGTGAAGTTTTGACCGGTTATGATACCGCTGCCATAGCATATCTTGCTGTCAGGCGAGTAGATTACCCCGAATTGCCCCGGAGCAATACCCTGTACCTTACGCTCTGATTGTAGCAGGTATTCATCTTCGTTTATGCGATGCAACTTGGCCTTGAAAAATTCCGGCGTATGGCGGTTCTTGAATGTCACATCTACTGTATCTACATCGTCGGCCCATGGACGCCCCGATATGAAATGCATCTCGTTGATATGTATATTCTTGCCATACTGCTTCTCTGTGTCATATCCGTTGCTCACGTATATCACATTGTCGCGGATGTTCTTCTTTACTACATACCACGGCCCGCCGCTAAGCCCCAAGCCTTTCCGCTGTCCTATGGTGTGAAACCAATATCCGCGGTGCGTCCCTATTTTACGCCCGGTCTCAAGCTCTACTATCGCTCCTGGCTTTTCGCCTAAATGCCGGCGTATGAAGTCGTTGTAATCTATCTTGCCCAAAAAACATATCCCTTGCGAATCCTTGCGATATGCATTGGGCATTTTGGTCTCTACCGCTATTTCTCTCACTCGCGATTTCGGAATGTCGCCTATCGGAAAGATGATATGCTCCAACTGCTTATATGTTATTCTCGCAAGAAAATCGGTCTGGTCCTTGACGGGGTCCACTGCGGTGCCGAGCCATTTCTTGCCATCACGCATCACGGTAGTGGCATAGTGGCCGGTCGCTGTCAGGTCAAATTCCTTGCCCCATCGCTCCTCAAAAAATCCGAATTTTATCATCCTGTTGCACATGATATCGGGATTCGGTGTCAAGCCATCTCTCACGGCATTGAGAGCATATTCCATCACATTCTCCCAATACTCTTTGTGGAGCGATACTACATCAAACGGCAAATTATACTTGCGGGCTATGTACCCACACATCTCTATATCTTCCTCTGCCGAGCAGTCTCCTTCACCGTTGTCAAGCCCGATGCGTATGTAGAACAGATGGAGGTCGTGACCCTGCTCAAGCAACGTGTGCACCGCTACCGCACTGTCCACCCCTCCTGATATCAGTACTGCTATCTTCATTTTTTTTAGTGTGTCACTTTTGTGTTTACTACATGGAAGGCTTCAAGTAGGTTCTCAAGTTCAAGATCCTTCGACAAGATTTTGCCTTCCGGGTTTAGGTAATAGAGCGTCGGCTTGTTGCGTAGATCATATTCCTCATCAACTTCGGGCGTAGCGGCCACTATCCATCGATGGTTGTATCCGGCCACATCCGATGCCCATTCTGGTGTGTAATCGTCAGGGTAGATGCTAACTATCCGCAACAACCCTGAGTCAATGAGCTGGTTTATATTGTGGTCGGTCGATAATCGTAGTCGAGTCATCCTGCAATCTTCGCAGTCGGGGTCGTTGACAAATAGTAGAACATGGGCGCCGCGCGTCTCGCTCAGCCGCGATTTGCTCCCGTCTCGTAACGTATAATTCAGCTCGGGCGCATCTTTCCCCACTTGCGTTTGTTCCACGACTTTTGCTTCATGCGCTATCCGGGCTTTCTTTTCCTTTGATATCTTTTTGTTCCCTACTACTGCCTTGGCAAATGGCAGAAATATCTCATCCGATGTGAAATCGGCCTCGCCATTATATACCGCATCCTCGGCAAGCTCGGCAAGCGTCAGCAAATGCTCGGGCGTTTTCTCATACCCCGCTATTAGTTGCTCTATCGACGTGTGCACCGACTCTGCCTCTGCATATGGCATAAAGGAAATATAGTCCATAAACGCTTCTTTGAACTTTTCGCGGTTGAGTATTGCGCTCTGCTTGTTGCAACGGTCCCAAAAGTGGGTCACCAGATACGTGGTGCGTTCCTGTAGCGACTCTAACTCTGCTGGCGGCTCTGGATACTCAAATAGTCGGTCTGCGGCAATTACGGCAGTCGTCTGACATGTCATACTGCCAAAAAGGCAGATGCTTATTATTGTTTTGCGAAAATTCATTTTTTTATGACAGTATTGTTTCCAATTATGTTTGTCTATCAATGTTATTGGCTTTTATTGGATAAAGTTATCTGCAAATTTAATGCAAGTTTGGCTTTCTTCAAAACATTATGGCATTTAGTTTGTTAAAGATTTAGTTGATTTTTTAGAATATTTCATTATCGCAACTCTTTAATTTCATCATATATGAATTTCAACAGTTTCACTATCAAATCTCAGGAAGCCATTCAGAAGGCTGTTGAGCTCACTCGTGCCGCCGGACAGCAGCAGATTGAGCCTGTACATATTCTGAAAGGGGTTATGCAAGAGGGCGAGGCGCTCATCAATTTTATTTTCCGTAAGATTGGCGCTAACCCGATAGTCGTTACTCGCCAAGTAGATGATGAGATTGCCCGCCTGCCTAAAGTCAGCGGCGGCGAACCTTATCTGAGCCGTACTTCCAACGACGTATTGCAAAAATCTCTTGACATCGCCAACAAACAGGGCGACGAATATGTCACCATCGAAGCTATTTTGCTCGCACTGTTTGTAATTAACTCGTCGGCATCTACTATCCTTAAAGATGCCGGCCTTACCGAAAACGACCTTGACGCTGCCGTTGCCGAGCTGCGTAAAGGCAAAAAAGCCACCGACCAAAGCGCCGAGGACACATACAACGCTCTCAGCAAATACGCTATTAATCTTAACGAACGCGCTCGTGCCGGCAAACTCGACCCGGTTATCGGTCGCGACGACGAAATCCGACGTGTCCTCCAGATCCTTTCGCGCCGTACGAAGAACAACCCTATGCTTATAGGCGAACCGGGTACAGGTAAAACCGCCATCGCCGAGGGATTGGCTCAGCGTATCGTGCGTGGTGATGTCCCTGAAAACCTCCGCTCTAAGCAGATTTTCTCCCTTGACATGGGCGCTCTTGTCGCCGGCGCAAAATATAAAGGCGAATTTGAAGAACGTCTTAAAGCTATTGTCAACGAAGTCACTCAAAGCGACGGCGAGATAATCCTTTTCATCGACGAAATTCACACTCTCGTCGGCGCCGGTAAAGGCGAGGGCGCCATGGACGCTGCCAACATCCTTAAACCAGCTTTGGCCCGTGGCGAACTACGTTCGATTGGCGCCACTACTCTCGACGAATATCAGAAATACTTCGAAAAAGACAAGGCTCTCGAACGTCGTTTCCAAAAAGTCATGGTCAACGAACCCGATGAAATGAGCGCAATTTCTATCCTCCGTGGCTTGAAAGAACGCTACGAAAACCACCATCACGTGCGCATCCGCGACGAAGCTGTCGTGGCCGCCGTCCAACTTTCCGAACGATATATCACCGACCGTTTCCTCCCCGACAAGGCTATCGACCTCGTCGATGAGGCCGCCTCTAAGCTAAGATTGGAAATCGACTCGGTCCCGCAAGCTCTCGACGAAATCTCAAGGTCAATTGCTCAAAAGGAAATCGAACGCGAAGCTATTAAGCGCGAAGGCGACGCCGATAAAATAAAATCCCTCGAAAAGGAAATCGCCGAACTCAAAGACGAGGAAAAAGAATACACCGCCAAGTGGAAATCCGAAAAAGACCTTATAAACCGTATTCAGCAAAATAAGGTTGACATCGAGCACCTCAACTTTGAAGCCGACAAAGCCGAACGCGAAGGAGATTATGCCAAAGTCGCCGAGATCCGTTATTCCAAAGTCCATCAAAAAGAACAGGAAAACAAGCAAATCCAAGAGCAACTCAAAGTGATGCAAGGCGATAAAGCCCTTATCAAAGAGGAAGTCGACGCCGAAGATATCGCCGATGTAGTTTCTCGTTGGACCGGTATTCCCGTCAACAAAATGGTACAAAGCGAAAAAGAAAAACTGCTCCATCTCGAAGACGAGCTCCACAAACGTGTTGTTGGCCAGGACGATGCCATCCAAGCTATTGCCGATGCCGTGCGACGCTCTCGAGCCGGCCTAAACGACCCGCGTCGTCCTATCGGCTCTTTCATTTTCCTCGGTACTACCGGCGTGGGTAAAACCGAGCTCGCTAAGGCTCTCGCCGAATACCTCTTCGACGACGAGAATATGATGACACGTATCGATATGAGCGAGTATCAGGAGAAACACTCCGTGTCTCGTCTCGTCGGTGCACCTCCGGGATATGTAGGATACGATGAAGGCGGACAACTCACCGAAGCCGTGCGGCGCAAACCTTATTCCGTCGTCCTATTCGACGAAATTGAAAAAGCTCACCCCGACGTCTTCAACATCCTTTTGCAGGTCCTTGACGATGGCCGCCTTACCGACAACAAAGGCCGCATGGTCAACTTCAAGAACACCATTATTATCATGACCTCAAACATGGGCTCTAACCTCATCCGCGAAAACTTCTCTAAGATGACCGATGCCAATCGATTCGAGACCATTGAAAAAACCAAAAATGATGTGCTTGAAATGTTGAAACAGTCCATCCGACCCGAATTCCTTAACCGTATCGACGAGATTATCATGTTCACCCCGCTCAACGAAAAGGAAATCGAACAAATCGTTAGCTTGCAAATCAAAGCCATCAAAAAGATGCTCGCTTCTGCTGGCGTGTCGTTAAATGTCACCCCCAACGCGTTGCAATTCATCGCTCACGAAGGCTATGACCCGGAGTTCGGCGCCCGTCCCGTAAAACGTGTCCTGCAACGTATTGTGCTCAACCGCCTGTCTAAAGACATCCTCGCTCAGAAAGTCGACAAACAACGGCCCATCACCATCGACGTCGACAACAACGAGCTTGTCTTCAAAAACTAACTTGAACCGTTTGCGATACTAATCCCATCCAATAGGCGGCTGGTCGAAACTCCAATTTCGACCAGCCGCCTATCGCTTTTCCCTCGTATGGAAAGGGTAGAGGCCTGCCCCCGCCGTTCAGACCCGGAGACCCGATGCTGTCACTATCCCCGCCCGACGCTCCGCCGCAGCACATCCCACCATATCCACCACCTCAGCAATTCCAACTATTTCCACCACCAACCATATCCACCACCTCAGCAATTCCCACCATATCCGCCACCCACCACCTCAGCAATTCCGGGTGACTGTCTCATTTTTCTCCAAAATGTCAATGTACTCTTTCTTCGCAAAATTATACGCCATTTAACCCCATTATGCGCCAAAATCATACAATGCCCACATTTTTTTCTTAAAAAATCATGAAAAATTTTGTCAGTATAAAAATTGTTATTACCTTTGTCGTGTCGAAAGCGAAGGCTTAGCTAAACGGCGATTTAGTGTAGTGGCCTAGCACGCCACCCTCTCACGGTGGAGACCCGGGTTCGATTCCCGGATTCGCTACTCGGCAAGCGGCTGTCAATTTTGGCAGCCGCTTTTTTTCTATCTATAAATGCCGAATGTGGCCCCCTCATTGCGGCTCTGCATCTCGGCCAATATTCAAAAGCTATGGCTGTCCTGCTTCAGATCGACAAGCTTACAAAAAGTGTAGGCGACAGACTATTATTTGGCGACGTCTCCTTCGGAGTGAACGAGGGCGACAAGATCGGTATCATTGCTAAAAACGGCACTGGTAAATCCACATTGCTACGCATTATCGCCGGAATCGAATCCCCCGACTCCGGTAGCGTGGTCCCGCGCACCGACATCAATATCGCCATCTTGGAGCAGACCCCCGTTTTCCATGGCGACCCCTCCGCGATTGAAGCCTGCATTGACCACTCTACCGCAAGAGGCCGACTTATCCTTAGCTACGAAAATGCTCTCGCCGCCAACGATACAGCCACTTTGCAAGAACTGATCCCTCAGCTCGACCAGCTGCAGGCCTGGGACTTCGAGGACAACGTGCGTCAAATGCTATCCCAACTGCACATCTCCGATTTCAACCAACCCATCTCCACTATGTCGGGCGGACAACGTAAACGTGTCGCGCTTTGCCGCCTCCTCCTCGATAAACCCGACGTCATTCTCCTCGACGAGCCAACCAACCACCTCGACATTTCCACTATCGAATGGCTCGAAGGCTACTTACGACACCAGCGCGTTACTCTCGTAATGGTCACCCACGACCGTTACTTCCTCGACCGCATCTGCGACAAAATTATCGAAATTGACCGACAGCAAATCTTCACCTACGAAGGCAATTACGACTACTATCTGCGTCGCCGACAAGAACGCATTGATGCCATGGCCGCCGAACTGGCTAAGGTCAAAAACACTCTGCGGCGCGAGACGGAATGGATGCGCCGACAGCCTCAAGCACGTGCCGGCAAAGCCAAATACCGCATCGACGCTTACTACGACCTCAAAGAACGCTCGCGCGTCGACCTCCGTGAAAAAAATGTCAACCTCAACGTCAACGCTTCCTACATAGGTTCCAAAATCTTTGATGCCGTCGACGTGTCCAAACGCTTCGGCGATAAAATTATCCTCGACAAGTTCAATTACACTTTCGCTCGTTACGAAAAGTTGGGCATAATAGGGGAGAACGGCGTCGGAAAATCCACATTCATTAAACTGCTGCAAGGCATAGTCGCTCCCGATAGCGGCCATTTCGATGTCGGCGAGACTGTGCGCTTCGGCTATTACAGCCAAGACGGCATCTCATTCAATCCTCAAAAGAAAGTTATCGATGCAGTTACTGAAATTGCCGAAGATGTCGTGGTCAACAACCAACTGCACTTCTCCCCAATGCAATTCTTGCAACACTTCCTATTCTCGCCAGCCGACCAACAAAAATACATCCACACCCTCTCAGGAGGCGAACGCGCTCGTTTGCACCTCGCCGTCGTTTTGATGCGCTCCCCCAACTTCCTTATCCTCGACGAACCCACCAACGACCTCGACATCGTCACTCTCGGTATCCTCGAAAACTACCTCGAACAGTTCGGCGGTTGTCTTATCATCGTTTCCCACGATCGTTTCTTCCTCGACTCTACTGTCGACCACCTTTTCGTCATGGAGGGTAATGGCGTCATTAAAGATTTCCCCGGCACCTACAACGAATACCGCATCTACAAAGACCGACAACGTCAACTTCTAACCGAAGAAAAAAAGAAATCGGTCGACGCCGAAGCTTCCCAACCGCGTCAGCGTGCCGAACGCCCTCGTAAACTGTCCTTCAAAGAGCGCCGCGAACTGGAATCGCTTTCCGCCGAAATCGAATCACTCGAAGAGGAAAAAC
>JAQXRH010000025.1 GCA_029218425.1 Bacteroidales bacterium
GCCGATATGCGGGGTGATGACCTGCTGGTAGCCATATTGCTTCTGTATCTTGCGCAAGAACTGCTCCAGGCGGTCGCGCAATGCTGCGCCCTTGGGCAGCCACAACGGCAGGCCGGCGCCCACGTTTTGCGAGAACGCAAATAGCTCCATCTCTTTGCCAAGCTTGCGGTGGTCGCGCTTCTTGGCCTCTTCAAGCAATGCGAGATACTCGTCGAGCATCTTCTTCTTGGGGAAGGTGATACCGTAGACGCGTACCAACTGGCTGCGCTTTTCGTCGCCGCGCCAATATGCGCCGGCAAGCGACATCACTTTCGCTGCCTTTATCGGTGCGGTCGTGGGTATATGGGGCCCGCGGCACAGGTCGGTGAAGCTTCCCTGGGTGTAGGTGGTGATATGGCCGTCCTCAAGCTCGGAGATAAGCTCGCACTTGTACTCCTCGCCACGGTCGCCAAACAGTTTCAGCGCATCGGCCTTGCTTATGTCGGCTCGCTTGATTTCCTCCTTGCGCTGGGCAAGCTCTATCATCTTGGCTTCTATCTTGCCGAAATCGGCGGCGGTGATGTCGTTGCCGTTGGGGTCGATGTCGTAGTAGAACCCGTTCTCGATTGCCGGACCTATGCCGAACTTTACTCCGGGGAATAGCTCTTGCAATGCCTCTGCAAGTAGGTGGGCTGAACTGTGCCAGAACGCATGCTTGCCTTCCGGATCATCCCATTTGAATAATTTGAGTGTCGCATCTGTATTCACAGGACGCGTCAAATCCCATTCCTCATCATTAATTGATGCGGCAAGGACGTCCTGAGCCAAACGCTGACTTATGCTTTCTGCAATCTGAAGCGGAGTTACTCCTGCCTCAAACTGCTTTACTGAACCATCGGGGAAAGTAATGTTTATCATATCTATACTTTTGATTATCAATTTGTTGTCACCTACAACGTGACAACTGCGCAAAAATCGTCACAAAGATACAATATTTTTAATTACGTACCAATACTTTATGCCACATTTTTTTGCCTGAAGTTACTCCAATCCCCTCCAATCCCCTACTATTTCCGCCTGATAGCACCTTGCGCATTTTTTTAGGCGATGAAAACGCTGTTCATAGCAAGTCGAGCAATGCCATATTATATGATTTGTTTTCGCATAGCATCTTCAAAAATTCCTTTGTACTACGTTTGGTATAACTGTCTTTGAGTATGTGGAACGACCCTTCCATCTGGGTGTTCTGGTGATCGAGGGTGATAACCCTGATGCCAGGTATATGGCTTACTGCTGCCTGGCTGATCACTGTGACAAGCGACCTCGACGACCTCACAAGATCAATGATGACATTTACTTCATTTATTTCCAGCCTTACATTAAACTGGCTTTCCGTATCGCCTATTATATGGTCGAATGCATTGCGCGCCTGAAGCCCTTTGGCCGGCATCACAAATGGATATCGCTTTAGATCCTGACACCTCACCTTCTCGGCTCCAGCAAGCGGATGCTGATCGGATACTACTACTGCCAATTTATTGTCAAACAATATGTGCGACTCTATCTCCGGGCTTACACTCGCTGGTTTATAACTCAGCGCAACATCAAGCTCTCGCTCTTTTACCATCCTTATCAATGTCTCCATGTCATGACAATGTATGTTGAGCTTGATGTCGGGATACTTTTTCATAAATAGCAACACCGTATCCTTGAGCAATGGTAGGAAAGAAAAGGTCGATCCGATATGTAGGCTCCCGGCCTTCAACCCCCTGATGTCGTTCATCCTTTCTATACATACATCTGCTGCACGCAATGTGCGTTTGGCCTCCGGTAGAAATGCTTCCCCAATATCCGTAAGGCTTACTCTATGCGATGTGCGCTCAAAAAGCACCACCCCCAGCTCATTCTCCAACTGCTTTATCTGCTGCGATAGGGTGCTTTGTGTGACGTTTAGTGTCCTTGATGCCTCACTAAAACTACTCATATCTGCAACGTTTACAAAATATTTCAGTTGCCGTAATTCCATTGTCTTCTTTTTATTTTTTTATATGTACCGCTTTATTGCTATCCTTTGACTGCCGCAAAAGTACAACTAATTATTATTACTTGATGCCCATAGCTATTATTATAATCGATAAATCTATCGAAATTGATTATTTATATCTATAAATAGCCATTATCGAAACTATCAATAGACTATCCTTCCGGCTATTCTACGTTTGCTGTACCTTCGCCCCCGAAAATATTCATTAGTGACGTATGATTTTTATGGAGTACATTATCAACGGATCTTCGGCAAGCCAATGCGCTTGGCTCGTGTGGGCACTTGCCTTAGGCGCCCTGTTGCTGAAACCGGCTATCAAATTATTGATTAAGGCGTGGAAAATCAACAAGCGCTTCCACATAATCTCTTATGGCGATAATTTTTTGTTTGACTCTGACGACGACGAATGAACAATTACAACATACCATCCGACGAGCATACGCGATTAAAGGCTGTATGCCGGTTCATCGAGGAATATGCCACGGCAATGCTGTCGGCCGGCGCAACCACCTCGCGTATCGAACATTGCGTCGACCGCATCTCAAAACGCTATGACGTAATCTCCGACCTGTCGCTTCAGCCTTCTCGCATCCTGCTTACTGTATGGGATACAAGTCGTTGTCACAACTACAGCCTTGTGGGATATACTCATAAAAACGGCATTAACCTTCACAATGTCACTGCATTGTGCCAATTGTCATTCCTCGACCTACCACTTGCGTCGGCTTGCCAGCAGATGGAATCAATTATCGCAACGCCTCGCATTAACAAATGGATGGTCCTATTTCTTACGGCTTTGGCCAATCTCTCTTTCTGTAAGTTATTTAATGGCGACGTATATGCTATGGCTGTCGTGTTTGCCGCCACTGCTATCGGTAATATTTATAAGAATCTTATGTCAGAAAGGCATTGGGACATTAGATTTTCAACATTCGTGGCGGCCTATATTTCAGCCATTATTGGCTCGTCGTGTTTTATTTTTGGATTTGGCTCTACTCCTCAGATTGCGCTGGCTACGTCGGTGTTGTGGCTTATCCCCGGCATAAGGTTCATCAATGCTATTAGCGACATGATCAACGGACACTACGTCGTGGCCCAAAGCAGAATGACCGATGCGGTAATTACAACTATATGCCTTTCCTTAGGCCTTTGCCTGGCATTGCTAACTTTAAATATTCAATGGAAATAAACGATCTTTTATCCGACGGCCTTTTTGCCTGTTTAGCAGCTATTGGATTTGGAAGCATAAGCAACACTCCGCGTCGCTTGCTCGCTTGGTGCGGAATTATCGCCGCTTTCGGCCATGCTACTCGTTTTGCCCTGATGAACTCTTCGAGTCATCTTAACATCATCATTGCCGGGTTTGTCGGCAGCATATGCATTGGCGTCATGTCTTCGTTCGTTTCCCGACGCGATCGATGCCCTTACGAGGTCTTGGCTTTCCCGGCACTTTTGCCTATGATTCCTGGGATGTACGCTTACGGCACAATACAAGCGCTAATCAGCTACCTGCAAATTGACGATCACGGCCCTATGTCCGTACACTATCTCAATCTCCTTGCCTACAATGCAATCATGACAATCCTGATAATCCTATTTATGGTTATTGGGGCATTTGTCGGTATTTTTGTCTCACGTATTTTACTCTCCTTCATTCATCGGTCCTCCTATCCTCTCTGAATTATTTGTATTTCAGTGAAATTTTTGCCACCTTTGTTCCTCTAATTCCACCACCATCATGATAATCGCTTCGCAGAAACGTAAAGAAAATATCGCCGAATACCTCATCTACATGTGGCAGATTGAGGACCTGATTCGCGCCAACAACCTTGATATCGAGAAGATTACCGCTAACGTCATCGACCGTTTCAACCTCGACGATGCACAACACCGCGAAATGACCCAATGGTACGAGTCGCTCATCGACATGATGCGCCGCGAGGATGTCGTCGACTCCGGACACCTGCAAATCAACAAAAACGTCATCTCCCAACTCGTGCAGCTCCACCGCACACTGCTCGCCGACCCCCGGTTTGCCGAATATGCCGCCGAATTCTACCGCACCCTGCCTTTCATCGTCGAACTGCGAGCCAAAGCCGGCGACAATCCCGCTGGTGAAATCGAAACTTGCTTCAACGCCCTCTACGGCATGCTCATGATGCGCCTCCAAGGCAAAGATATCACCCCCGCCACTGCCAACGCCGTAGCCCAGATATCACGCTTCGTCGCCCTCCTTGCCCACTACTTCAAACTCGACGACGAAGACCGCCTATTCAACTCCGACAAGGAACTGTAGCACCAAGCGCCACCAAGCTCGCCCTCGCATCCCCTCGTTCACCCTCGCACTACTGTCTTGTCACATCGATACTTTCCTATGGTGATATCGCCCAACGCTATGTATTCCATTAAAAACTAATCATGATGGTACGGCTCGCCGCGAAGTATCGTCATGGCTCGGTACACCTGCTCCACAAATAGTAGGCGTATCATCTCGTGAGAGAACGTCATCCGCGAGAACGACACCTTGCTGTCGGCGCGCTCATACATCGCTTCCGAAAATCCGTAGGGCCCGCCTATCACAAATATGATATTGCCCGCGCCAGCTGATGCCATCCGCTTGTCG
>JAQXRH010000026.1 GCA_029218425.1 Bacteroidales bacterium
CCAGCCCGACGAACTAAGGTGGCAATAGCGCGGGGGCTCCACCTCTTCCCATTCCGAACAGAGAAGTTAAACCCCGCCACGCCGATGGTACTGCGAAAGTGGGAGAGTAGGTAACCGCCCCCTATCAACAAGAAAGGCGCCGTGGCGGGCACAACCCCCCAAGGCGCCTTTCCCATTTTTACCCCCGCCCCGCTCCAAAAGAAAACTAAGAAAAAAACAAAAGAAAATCCGCCGCCCCAAAAAAGAAAACAATCCCGCCGCCCAAATAATGGTTCCCGGAATATGCCGAGTATGAAATGATTTAATATTAGTAATGGGACTTGTATGGACGGCAATCATAGCATATATCATCTTTCGTAGCCAAGAGAAGATTATTTCATATTACCGAAATTATTTTCGGGGGTAAGATGAGATAATTGAAGGATTTTATTACTCTATATCAGTATAATTTGTAAATTTGATAACTTAAAAACAATCATTATCATGCAGAACGACTACAATCGAATCATTCAAGAGCGAGCTGACCACGTTTTCGAGGTCATGGCAAAGCGTGTATCGTCTCTGGATATGACTCGTATCCGTGACGCCTTTGAATTAGCACGTGAGGCTCACGCGCCACAGAAGCGCAAGACAGGCGAACCGTATATTCTCCATCCCATAGCGGTGGCCAATATTGCGGCTGAGGAGCTTATGCTCGGTGCGAATCCGGTCATAGCGTGTTTTCTGCATGATGTGGTGGAAGATACCCCTTACACTATTGATGACATCCGTGACCGTTTCGGCGATGATGTGGCTTTCCTTGTCCGCGTAGTGACCAAGAAACCCACACACGACTATGAACTGTCAAAGCAACTTGACAACTACCGCCAGTTGCTCAATTCAATGCAGTATGACATCCGTGCCATTCTTGTTAAACTCGCTGACCGTCTGCACAACATGCGCACGCTTGCGTCAATGAAGCCGGAGAAGCAGATGAAGATTGCCGGTGAGACCGACTATTTCTATGCTCCGCTCGCCAATCGCCTCGGTCTCTATAACATAAAGACCGAACTGGAGAACCTGTCATTCCGTTTCCGCTGTCCTGACGAGTATGAGGAAATTTCTACGCTCATTGCCCGTCATGTGGAGGCGAATAAGAGCAATCTTGAAACATTCCGCAGTCAGATTGAAGAAACGATCTCTGCCGTAGGAATTAAAGCGCGCGTCTATGTGGACTACCGCCGTCCGTTCTCGCTGTGGCGCAAAATGAGGAAGTATGGCGACGACTTCAATCATCTCAAATACCGTCACTTCGTTGAGGTTGTGTTTGACGAATCACAGACCCGGCTCAGTGAGAAGGAGATGGCGATGAAAGTTTACTGCATAATGACCGACCGTTTCAAGGAGAAGCATTGCAGCATGAGCAACTACATCGATTCTCCCAAAGAAAACGGTTACCAGAGCATCCATGTAAAATTGCTCCCTGACTTCGGCCGCTGGCAAGAGGTTCATATTAGTAGCAAGGCAATGATTCGGCAGTCGCAATTGGGTTGTGTGGCAGAACGGAACGAGAGCAACATCCAAATGTGGATTGAGAAGTTCCGAAAGGTACTCCATGACACCTTCAGTGGTTCGATGCGCAATGATCGGTATATGGAGGATATAATTACTTCGTTCTATAACGATGACATCCAGGTATTCACACCTAAGGGCAAGAAGATTATCCTTCCACAGAACGCCACAGTGATAGATTTTGCCTACGAGGTGCATACCGACCTTGGCGACCATGCCAAATATGCGCGAATCAATAGCCGTTTGGAGCCGGTCAACACGACTCTACGGCGCGGTGACGTTGTTGAGATTTTCACTGACAAGGATTCTCACCCCGAACAGGACTGGCAGACCTTCGCCCACACCTTCAAAGCACGCAAGGCAATTCGGAAGTATTTTGAGCTTATTCCCAAAACTCCATATTGCCGGTGCTCTTTATGCAATCCCATTCCCGGAGAGGAAGTCATAGGTATCCGAAATCAACTTGACAAAGAACTTATCACGGTGCATAAGCGCGACTGTCCCGACGCCATCAGCCTGGTGTCTTCCTATGGTGATGATGTCGTGTCTGTTGACTACAAGACCGATGGAACTCTCTATCCTTTGACATTGAGAGTGAGAGCCGTTGACCGCAGCCACCTGTTCGTTGATCTCGTAGACTGTATCACCAATACTTTCCATCTTTCTATGGATTCGTTCAACACCAAGACTGACCGTAACATAGTGGTCTGCAAGATACGTTTCGGTGTTCACTCATACGACGAACTTAAAACCATTATCAACCATATCTCGACTATTGACGGCGTGGATGAAGTCTGTCGCCTCGATGAAGATAGCTCTATTGGTAATTGATTAAAATATCCGTTTATTTGGGTTAACGGAACGATTTCAGAAAAGTTTTTATCAGGTAAAAAAGGAATCCTAAATTGATATTTGAAAATCAAAAAACTCCATATAGTAAAACGTATTAATTATGGCAGATTCAAAAGAGCTTTACAAACTGTTGTCATCTGATTTTAAGACTGAGAATGCATTTTACTTTGCATCGCGTGGAGAGGGCATGATGTTAGGCGCTGAAAAAGATACTCGCCGCGTTTTCCTTATCAATACCAATACTCAAGAGGCATGGGAATTGCTTACTCCCGATCGGCATTTTTCTTTTTGGGATAAGTCAGCAGTTGAAATAGCCGACACCTTTGACTTGCCGGACATAGCAAGATATAATGCTAATGAAGTTCGCGCGCCCTTCTGCTTTGACATAAATGATTATAAAGATGGGGTCGCGTCTGTTATATGGACACTTCAACCGGATGGAAGGTATTATGCTGATGAAGATGGATTCGGAATGAAAAATGACGTGGAGATTAATTTTACTGCCTTTATTGACCAATCAGCCAATATTCTCATACCTTTCCAAGAAATGGATGAGTCAATTCAGAGACAATATCGTAAACAAGCGGTGGAAATTTCAAAAAATCAAGAAGAAACCTCGTATATTTGCCTTTCTCCAAAAATGACTATCCCTTTTTGTGAGAATTACAACATTGAGAATCATAAGGAGAAACTTATCAGAATAATCTCCGGTATAATGATTCAATTTGGATCTCAAGTGGAAAATGCATATAAAAATAGTAATTATGTCGAACCACTTGGTGTTTTCAGATCGATCAATCCCACTCCCAATCATTATCTAAGTCTAACTTTAATAGGGAAGAAAATCCAATCTGACCAAGAAAAATATGAAGTCGGTTTCGTGACGGCAATTTTTAAAAAGGATTATGAGCCGCAATGCTTATGTGTATACACGGGTGAATACACTTCAGCTGAAATAGCCAATATCATGTTAAATGAAAATAACGTCGAAATGATTTACAACGAGTTTATCCGAATGGTGAAGGAATTAACTCAACAATCCCTCTAATATCTGAGTTTTTCAAGAATTTGTACCTACGATTGTGCCTAAAATCCATAAATTGCTGAAAATAAATGGTTAATTGCTCGCATATGTCAAATGTTATAGGTACATTTGTACCTGTACCAAAAGACTTTGCGACTATGACCAGACCAGTCAGCGCGGAAACCGCGAACAAGATAATCATACCAATGCGTTAGGGATAGACCGCGCCAGCAGGCGCGAAACTCGTTTGAGCGAACCCTTTCGGTCGAGACATCAGACTCGATTCACGACTTGACCGATTGAGCGAGAGCATTGTCAGATACGTTTTAACACTGCCGAGCGTGAGGGAAAGAGCGTAGCGATAGCCCGACGGCTGTGCCGCTACGCCCTAATTATTTTTGAACAGTTCCTTAATAGCTTTTTTAGATTTAATTCTCCAATATTCCTTACAAAGATTAAGTACTGTTGATAGTGGAATATCGTAACCATCCATAAAAGCCGGCCTGTTTCGGATGGTTACCGATTTCTGATTGCCGCCGGCCGCGACTGTGCCTCGGCGTGATGACGGCTTGTTCGCCGATTGGTGACATGGCCGACGTCGAGGGGTTACGTTGAATACGAAAAAGGTCGGAGCTTTTGGTTGCTCCGACCTTTTTGGAAATTATTAATTATGCTATCTGAAAAATCTCAGAAGATAATTTACACTTGATGTTGTAGTCGCAGGGGTTGATTATTTGGTCTCAACGGTGCAGATTGCAACGCGGTTCCAAGTGTTCTGGCTGAATACGTCGCCTACACCTTCGCCCTTAGCGTTGATACGGCTTGCATCTACGCCTTCTTTAACGAGGGCTTTCTTAACGGCCTGAGCACGTTTTTCAGCAAGTTTCTTGTTGAATTCGAGGCTGCCGTCTTTCGAAGCGTAACCTTTTACGTCAACAGTAGCGTTGGGGTCGTCCTGGAGCTGTTTTGCTACCATGAAGATGTTGGGCTTCTGGTTAGCTTGGATTGTAGAAGAAGCGAGGTTGAAGAATACGTAGTGTACGTTGTCGAGGTTCTTAACTACTTCTACTACCTGAGCTTTCTTGTTGAGGCAGTCAGCAAGTTTCTGCTCGAGGTCGTTGATCTTCTGCTGGAGAGCTGCTTTGTCGGCGTTGCAGTTGTTGAGCTGAGCGCGGAGCGAGTTGATTTCAGCGTTGAGAGAAGCTACGAGGTCTTCGTCCATGAGGGTAGCCACTTTGAATGAGTGAGTACCGTTGGAGTTCTTGAAGTGGTAAGTAACACCAGCTTCCAATTCTACGTAAGCGTGGTTAAGGTTGTACTGTGCTTCGTAACCGAGACCGTTGGCATTGATGGCGTTGTTGTTCATGTTCCAAACGATAGCGGGCTTAACGGAGATGGTCCATGCCTTTGCTTCGCCAAGGTTGAAGTTGAAATTCAAGCCGGCTTTGTTGGCCCATGAGTTGCCATCCTGTGCCTGGCTGTGGAGATAGTAGCTGTGGAGCCATCCTGTACCTGCTACGGCTTCGATCTCAAAGAAACGGGGAGCACCTTTGTAACCAGCGAATACGTTCATAAGGTTCAATGTACCATATACGCCTACATATTGGTGGTCGATTGCGGTTGCGCTCTTGAAGCCGGTCCAGCTTGAAGTGTTAACTGTCCATTCGCCTTCAACACCGAGGCCGAATACGGGAGTGATTTGTTTCTTGAGTTCAAGACCGAAAATGCCACGGCAATTCTGCCAGAAGCTGCCACCTTTAGCGGGGGTAACTGCGCCACCTTTCAAACCGATTGACCAGTTGTCGCTAAACTTGCTACCTTCTACGGTAACTTGAGCTTGTGCTGAGATGACGCCAAGCGCCAATGCAGCAATAAGGATAATCTTTTTCATAATTATTTATAGATAACTTAATTAATTTCTACGCAAAGATAGTTATAATAATTGTTCTGTCAAAAGTTTTTTAAGTAATTTTTTACAAAATAGGTTAGTTTTAGTGCATTTTCGGCGCATTTATAGTTAAAACAAGTTAACTATCAGATTGTTTTGCGTATCGATGTGTTTTATCGGCTTTTTGGCGGAATTAACAAACTTTAACTTATCATAAACCCCAATAGCTTGAATTTTACGCAAATCGCCGCTTTCCCGGCACCAGGTGGCTGATTATTTAAGGGTAATGGACGATATGTGGCCGGCGGTGGCGGTGAGCAGGAGTAACGACAGTTTGGCGAGGGTGGCCATATCGGTAGCGTGCGATGCGACGTTGACGCTGATGGTGGACTGGCGGTTGCCAACGCTTTGCTCATTATCAATGATTGGCAAATCGTAATTTTGTGCAAAGTTATAGTATATGGTCCGGCAACATGGCGCGGTGGCCGACGATGCTTGGTCGCTGATGGCTTGAACGGTGTCAGTGACGACGCAGTCGATAGCGCCCCAGCGGTTGCCCACAGTGTCGCTGAGCAGGGCGAATGCGGCATCGTCGATGGCTTTCACAGGCACGAACAGCGAGCCGGTGGCTTGTGCCAATTTGGAGCCGTGGCGGTAGTCGGTCATGGCAAAGGCCGTTTTCAGCTCGGGTATGTCGCGGTATAGCTGTAGCAGAGCTGTGAGCAGTTCGGTGTCGGTGATGAGCAGCACGATTGTCTGTTGCGGCACGGATAGTGCCGGGTTGGCCGTGGCGGCCGATACGGAGCGTCGCGGCACCTTCGATGAGATGCCGCGACGATAGTCTTCCATTTTATTTTCCAAATAGTTGTCGGCCATACTATGTATGAAAGTATGATGATCTGTTATAGCCCGAAGGAGAGCGTCGTGTAGTAGCGGAGAATGCCGTCGGCGCCGTAGGTGGGCATGAATTGCAGTGTCACGAATCGCCCGTCGTTGCCAAACCAGCAAGTCTGCATGCCGTTGGTGGGGTAGGTGGTGCTGACCGGAGCTCCGTAGGCTGCTACCAAGCGGGCGTAGGCTTCGTTGTAGCGCATGGTGTCGTAGTAGGATGTCGAGTAGACAAAATCTCCACGGTTCAGACCGTGAGCGCCGTAATACAGTGAAGCGTCGGGCCAAAGGAGGTTGAGCTGGTTGACGTTGCTCAGGTATACGATGTCGTTGCCATAGGAGTATACGTTATATCCATTGTCGAATAGATATGCGATTGAGACGTCGAAAGCCGAACCTAAGGTGATGCCGAGCACTGTGGTGAACGTGGGGTATACCCGGCCGAGTCGCCAACCGTGGGGAGGGCACGGACGCGTCCAAGCGCAACCGTAGTGTGGGCGGTGAGGCGGAGGGGTGGGGTGGTGCGGACGATAGTGGCTGTGGTGATAATCGTTGTGATAATAGTCGTTGTGATAATCGTGATGGTAATCGCCGTGGTGGCCTGGGTTGTTGCCGGGACGAGAATTGTGGCTGCCGGGATAGCCTGGACGTGTACCGCCGTTGCCTGGACGTGTGCCGACATTGCCCCCATGGTTGCCGCCATGGTTTGGACGGTCTACGTTCCCATTGCCGGGACGGTTGGCATTGCCGCCATGGTTACCGCCGTGGTTCGGACGGTCTACGTTCCCGCTGCCGGGACGGTTGGCGTTCCCGCCATGGTTGCCGCCATGGTTCGGACGGTCAACATTGCCGCTGCCAGGACGGTTGGCGTTACCCCCATGGTTACCGCCATGGTTCGGACGGTCTACATTCCCGCTGCCGGGACGGTTGGCGTTACCGCCATGGTTACCGCCGTTGTTCGGACGGTCTACATTCCCATTGCCGGGGCGGTTGGCGTTGCCGCCTTTGTTACCGCCGTTGTACGGACGGTCTACGTTCCCATTGCCAGGACGGTTGGCATTGCCGCCATGGTTACCGCGGTTGTTTGGTGTCCCTACAGTCGGGCGAACTCCGGTATCCTTTCTGGTTACACTTCCGCTGCGGGTGCCGCCATTGCCGGTGCGCGGCGTAGAGGTCCTTGTGTTTGCCGAGGAAGACGAACCGGCGCGACCGCCGGCACGACCGCCGCCGCTGTTGCCGCGACTTTGAACGCCGCTCGACTGGCTTTGAGCCGTACGGCTGCCACGAGCCTCTAATTGAGGCGCTGCCATTGTGCCACATATTGCAGCTATCGCCAAAATTCGTAGATACTTTTTCATAATGCTTTAGTTTTATAGGTTAAACGAACAAAAACATAAAATGTTACTGCGGTAACTGACATTTTGACCTCAGAATTGCTTGTTAGTTTAACTTCGGTATGGTAACAAATGTTAAAACAAGGCGGCGTAAACAGTGCAGACATGCCTCGGTGGCCAAAACGGCCAAGTTTGTGTAAAAATATGCCAATGCCTGCTGCGGGATGCCTGCCGATGGGAGTCTGCTGCGGATGCTTGCCGGGTGAAACCTGCCGTGCCTGCGGGGAATTATTCTTCCTTTTCGGCAAGGATAAGCTCGAGGGCGGTGGCGAGCTGGTCGGGGCAAGAGGTGGACTTGGCGCCGCAGCGTATGCCTTTGAGCCGGTCGATGACCTGTTGGGGCGATTGCCCTTTGACGAGGGCCGAGATGCCCTGGGTATTGCCATGGCAACCGCCGGTGAAAGCCACTGACGAAATGACGCCGTCGGTAATTTCGATGTCTATGGCACGCGAACAGGTGCCCGATGTGGGATAATGGTATTTCATGATGGTAAATATTTAATTCGTAGTTTCACAAAGATACAAAATATGTTGGAAACCGCACCGCATTGCGGCATATATTCGAAGATATTTATTACTTTTGCATTGTAATATAATGTAACCCCCCGGGATTAATACAATGTAACCTCGGGGTAAATACAAATAAACACTCCGGGATAAGTATAAAGAAACCCCCAGGATAAATATAAAGTAACACCTCGGGGAAAATGCAAGGCCGGGCAATGTTACAAACGTATAAACCCTACTATGGACGTCAACAAAATACGAGCGCAATTTCCTATACTTGAGCGAAAGGTCAAGGGGAAAGATTTGATATATCTCGACAATACCGCCACGTCGCAGACGCCGTTACGGGTCATTGAGGCAATACAGCATATGTACACCACCACCAAGGCCAATGTGCACCGTGGCGTGTCGTCGATATCGCAAGAGGCCACCGACCTGCAAGAGGCCACGCGCCGCAGAGTGGCGCAATGGCTCAATGCCTCGTCGGAGCAAGAGATTGTGTTCACCCGCGGCACCACCGAGGCCATCAACCTGGTGGCATCGTCGTTGAGCGACTCTTTTGAGAACGGCGATGAAATCATACTCACCACTATGGAGCACCATGCCAACATCGTGCCCTGGCAGCTGATAGGGCGCCGCAAGCGCATCACCCTGCGCGTAGTGCCCATCAACCAGCGTGGCGAACTCGATTTGGACATCTACCGGTCGCTGTTCACCGAGCGGACCAGGCTTGTCGCTGTGTGCCATGTGTCGAATGTGCTCGGCACCGTCAACCCCGTGAAGGAGATGATAGCCATAGCGCATGCCAACGGTATCCCCGTATTGGTCGACGGCGCACAGGCTGTGCCGCATATCAAGGTCGACGTCAAGGACTTGGATGCCGATTTCTATGCCTTCTCGGCCCATAAGATGTATGGACCCACCGGCGTGGGAGTGCTGTATGGCAAGAAGAGATACTTGGAGATGATGCCCCCCTACCAGGGTGGCGGCGAGATGATAGCCAACGTAAGTTTCGAGCATACCACCTTCGCCGAGCTGCCCTTCAAGTTCGAGGCCGGCACCCCCGACTTCGTGGGGATAGCGGCATTGAGCAAGGCCCTCGACTTCATCGACGAAGTGGGCTACGAAGCCATCGCCGCCCACGAGCATAAACTGCTCTCCTACACCACCGAGCGCATGATGCAGATACCCGGGATGCGCATCTTTGGCACATCGCCCGACAAGTCGGCCGTCATCTCATTTCTCATAGGCAACGAGCACCACTACGACATAGGGATGCTCTTGGATACGCAAGGCATAGCCGTGCGCACCGGCCATCATTGCGCCCAGCCGCTGATGCACGCGCTTGGCATCGAGGGTACGGTAAGAGCCTCGTTTGCAGTGTATAACACAATTGAAGAAGCCGACAAATTCGTGGCCACCCTTGAGCGCGTGGCATCGATGCTCGGCTAATCATAACGCGATGACCATCAAGCATGTAGAAACAACTGTCGCCGAAGCGATGCGGCAAATGGGCATAGCCCCGACATCGCATATCGGTGTGGCGCTGAGCGGCGGAGCCGACTCGGTGGCACTGCTGACGGCCCTCGCGCGTTGCTCGATGCGGGTCACGGCGCTCCATTGCGACTTCTCGCTGCGCGGCGCAGAAAGCGACGCCGACAGCTCCTACTGCGATGAGCTCTGCGCCAAGCTTGGCATAACACTGAGCAAGGTGAAATTTGACACCCACGCCAGCCGGCGGCAGGGCGAATCGATAGAGATGGTGTGCCGCAGATTGCGCTACGACTGGTTTGAGGCCGAAGCCCGCACCCGCCGACTTGACTACATAGCCTTAGGCCACCACATCGAGGACTCCATAGAGACGATGATGCTCAACCTCACCCGCGGTAGCGGTCCGAAAGGGCTGTCGGGGATAGCCCCGCGCCGCGGCATCTACGTGCGTCCGATGCTCATGCTGACTCGCGCCGACATCGAAGCTTATCTTGAAGCGCTGGGCATAGGATACCGCACCGACTCCTCCAACCTCGCCAACGACTACCGGCGCAACGCCTTCCGCAACGTGCTGCTCCCCAAACTATATGAAATAGTGCCGACGGCCCAAGCCGGGATGATGCGCACCGCCGATGCCATGCGGCATAGCACCGCCATGATTGCCACCTACCTGCGATGGTGCGCCCTACGCTATTGCAGCGACGGCCGTATCGACATCGACGCCATGCGGCGCGACGGCATCGACCTTAGCGGCACGCTGTATATGCTCCTGCCCGAAGCCATCGGTGCCAACCCCGCAATGGATATCGTAGAACAGATACTCGCCGAGCCCGACAACCGCGCATCGCGGCTATTCCCCGACGGCAACGGCCAACTATTGGAGCTCTACGCCGGCCGGTTGGAACGATATGCGGCTGAGGACGACAGCGAATACGAGATTACCCTCACCGAATCGATAGACTCGCCTATCGCACTGACAGCCAGCATAGTGACCCACGAAGAATTTGCCGCGGCGAAAAAGGATGCCGACACGATGTGGCTCGACGCGTCAATTATTGACCAGCCTCATCGCTTCGCCTTGCGCCATCGCCGCGACGGCGACAAGATGCACCCCTTCGGAGCACCGGGCAACCGCTTGATAAGCGACATATTTTCCGACCTCAAAATGTCGCGTTCGCAAAGAAACCGCACCTACTTACTTACCGTCGACGACCGCCCCATTTGGATCGTAGGCGTGAGAGCTTCAAATTCCTTTATAGTGACCGAAAATTCAAAAAAAATCATTAAATTGCAGGTCGCAAAATAGTCATTCAAACAGCAAATAATTATGAGTTGTGAAAAATTCACTGAAGCAGATTATCGCTTCATGCAACTGGCGTCGAAACTTGCTTTCGACAATATAGACAACGGCGGCGGGCCCTTCGGAGCCGTCATCGTGCGCGACGGCGAGATAGTATCGACCGGCGTCAACACCGTCACCCTGACCAACGACCCCACGGCCCATGCCGAGGTAAATGCCATACGTGCGGCATGCAAGCAGGAGTCGACATTCTCGCTAAAGGGATGCGTGGTGTATAGCTCATGCGAGCCGTGCCCCATGTGCCTCAGTGCGCTCTATTGGGCAGGAGTGAGCCGCATTTATTATGGTAATACCCAGGCCGATGCCGACAAAATCAACTTTTCCGACCAATTCATATATCGCGAATTGGACAAGCCCAAAGCCGAGCGTATGATACCCTGCATACATATGCCCAACGACGAAAGCATCCTTGCATTCCAAAAATGGGAAGCTAAGCCCGACAAAGTAGAATATTAAGGCACAGCGCGTCATGGGCAATACGGCAGTAATGATACTTAACTGGAACGGAGCCGCCATGCTCCGGCGATATCTGCCAGAGGTGGTGCGTACCACTCCGGCCGCGATAGCCGATGTCATCGTCGTCGACAATGGCAGCAGCGATGAGTCGTTGTCGGTGCTCCGGCATGAGTTCCCCTCGGTAAGAGTCATCGCCTTCGACACCAACTATGGCTTTGCCGAAGGCTATAACCGTGCCCTGGCTATGGTCGACCACAAATATGTAGTGCTGCTCAACAGCGATGTCGCCACCTCCCAGGGGTGGATTGAAGGGCTCGTGGCTCACATGGAAGAGCATAGCGACGTGGCAGCATGTCAGCCTAAAGTGATGTCGGTGGCCCACCCCGATATGTATGAATATGCCGGGGCGTGCGGCGGATATATCGATTGCCACGGCTACCCCTATTGCCGTGGACGTATCTTCGGCACTGTGGAGCGCGACACCGGGCAATATGACACGCCGGCCGACGTGGCATGGGCTTCGGGCGCCGCACTCATGGTCGACCGGCAGGCCTATCTCGGCGTCGGGGGATTGGACAGCGCATTTTTCGCGCACATGGAAGAAATCGACCTCTGCTGGCGCTTAAGGCTGCAAGGCCGACGCATCACCGTGGTGCCCACGTCCAAAATCTACCACCTCGGAGGAGGATCGCTCCCCACCGGCAATCCCCGCAAGACCTATCTCAACTTCCGCAACAACTTGCTGATGCTCTACAAGAACCTGCCCCACGGCGACCGGACGAAGACCCTCGTAGTGCGGCGGCTGTTGGACACCATAGCATGGGCGAAGTCGGTGGCTACGTTGCATTGGGGCGATGCCGGTGCCATCTTGCGTGCCCACCGCGATTTCCGCCGCATGAAACACGCCTACGACCAGCTCCCATCGCCTACGGTCAACCTTATCAAGGACGCCCCTAACATACTGACAGCCTACTATTTGCGAGGCAAGAAGAAATATTCCCAACTGTAATAACTGGTCATGCGTCGCATGACCCTTCCCTTGCTAAACTGCCGACAATGAGCGAAATAGAATACATCACCGATATCGACGACCCACGCACGGCGGTGTTTACCCGTCTTACCGAGGCCCAGCTGCGCAACCGGTTGCACCCCGCCGAAGCCCTCTTCATCGCCGAGAGCCCCAAGGTGATACACGTGGCGCTCGACGCCGGATATGAGCCGGTGGCGATGCTTTGCGAGGAGAAGCATATCAAGGGCGACGCCGCGGCTATTATTAGCAGGGCGCCGCACATGAAAGTGTATACGGGCAGTAGGACCACGCTCGCCTCGATAACGGGCTACGAGCTGACCCGCGGCGTGCTGTGCGCGATGCGACGTAAGCCCACCCCTACGGTGGCGCAAATCAGCAAGGATGCGCGGCGGCTTGTGGTAATCGACGGCGTGACCGACACCACCAATATCGGGGCGATATTCCGGTCGGCCGCGGCTCTTGGCATCGACGGCGTGATGCTTACCCGCACCTCGTGCGACCCGCTCAACCGTCGTAGCATACGCGTGTCGATGGGGTCGGTGTTCCTGGTGCCGTGGACGTGGATCGACCACCCCACTGCCGACCTGCGCAAAGTGGGATTTACCACCGCTGCTATGGCGCTTACCGACAACTCCGTGCCTATCGACGATGCGGAGCTTAACGCCGTGGAGCGGCTCGCCGTCATCATGGGCACCGAGGGCGACGGCCTCGCTGCGGAGGTAATCACCGATGCCGACTATGTGGCACGCATACCGATGGCCCATGGCGTCGACTCCCTCAACGTGGCGGCTGCGGCGGCAGTGGCTTTCTGGCAGTTGAGGCCGCGATTGGAGCGATGATATGGGGTTGCGGTAGGAGCGTTGTTGAGGCTCCGCGATGGGAGCGATGGTATGATTTCTAAAAGTACAATTAGGAGCGGCGCGGATTTTGGGGGAACCACCCTTTGGCTACGCGCTCGCGCTGCTCGAAAAGCTCTTTAATGGTCCAGAAAGAGGAGAACCCGAATACGCCCAACAAACTTGACCAAAACACGTCGGCCACCAACGCCGAGGCGGCGACGGCGCCGATGCCGAGCAACAGGAAAATCCACCACGGGCGTGTGCCGAAATAGTATTCCGTTTTTATGACTATGGGATGGAATAAGCCTATTATTAGGAATGTGGCCACACCGATGGCAAGGCCTAAGAGGTGGTGCTGTTCGAGAAACTGTGTCATAAATAATAGTAAATCAATGGGATGAATGGAGGGATGAATGGGGCGCAAGCCGTAGTAGTAGGGCGGGGTGGACTAATCTTGATGTTATTGTCGGCGGAACCTATTGTCAGTGGCAGTCGCGATGGCCGCTAAGCGAGCGTCTATTTTGAGAATTTCTTGTAGGAAGCTGCCATGCGGTTGTGGTAGTTGAGCTTTTTGTAGCCGGGGCCGTTGTAGCGCAGCGAGAAGCTGCTCCAATCCTTATTGCGTATGAAGCGCACCAGATTGCGGGCGCGGCAGAAAGCGGCAAATAGTTCGAGCTGGTCGCGCTCGGAGCGGTTCATCAGCGTGCAAAATTCCTCCACGCTGCTACAGCCGCACAGGCGCCAATTGAAACCGCCTATCTGGAACATGCCCCAGAAACAGCTTTCCAAGGCCGACTCCCGGTCGATTTGCATAGCTGCTTCGAGGCGGGCATACTGGGCGGCCTGTTTCGACCCGTATTTTTTTACGTCGGGCGAGCTGAAGATGATAGGGTGGGATTTGCGGGCTTCGGCGATTTTGACGCCATGTTTTGGCGCATATTGGCGATACATTGAGGCGTCGAAATTGAGCAGCGCCTTCCCCTTTTTCCAAAAGCCTATGTGCTTGGAGCCGGTTTCAATGTCGACAACAGCCTTTATGGCAGCCACTTCGACATCGAGTTCGGCGGCTACTTCGGCATAGTCCTCCTCGGTGAGCCTGTCCCACGGTTTGTCGGCTTCGATGGCGGGCAGTTGGTACCAATGTGAGAAATAGGCAGAGTCGAGCCACAGCTCGTTCTGCGTAGGGAAATATTCAAAAATAGGCCCTTGTTCCGATTGCGACAGAGCCGCTACCGGGACAAGAGCCGATAGTATGATAGCCTTATGCAGGGTCACTCTTTACTGCGCTACTTTTTCAA
Source organism: Bacteroidales bacterium (assembly GCA_029218425.1). GTDB lineage: Bacteria > Bacteroidota > Bacteroidia > Bacteroidales > Muribaculaceae > JAGBWK01. The sequence goes on from JAQXRH010000026.1 coordinate 14,579, forward strand.
GGATGCGGCGCAATTGTAGCCAGAAACGTTCTACGGCCGGGATGTGCATCTTCTCCGAGGGGGAGTGGACGCCGCGGAGTGTCGGGCCGAACGACACCATGTCCAAGTCGGGGAACACCGACTTAAACAAGCCGCACTCCAGACCGGCATGGATGGCCTTGATGGCGGGACGGATGCCGAACAGTTCCTCGTAGGCGTCGGATGCAATTTTCATGATAGGCGAATTCATGTTGGGTTGCCAGCCGGGGTAGCCGTCGCCGTGGGTCACAGTGGCGCCGGCGAGGGCGAACACCGACTCTACTTGGTAGGCGATATCCCATTTGCGTGACTCCACCGAGCTGCGCTGCGATGTGGTGATGAGGATTTCGTTGTTGGGTTTCATCTTGACGGCGGCAAGGTTGGTCGATGTCTCCACCAGGCCTTCGAGGTCGCGGCTCATGGATACTACTCCGTGGGGAGCGCAATAGAGCGCGCGGATGAGGTTGAGCGAGGTGCGCGAGTCGATGCAATATTCGGGGCGGTCCACGCTTTCCATTTCGATGGAGAGCGTAGGTTCGATGCCGGAGTATTCATTGGCGATGTCGGCGGCATAGCAGTTGAGGGCCACGCGCACTTCCTCTTTCTTCGAGGTGTGAACGCCCACGATGGCATAGGCGGCACGCGGTATGGCATTGCGCAAATTGCCGCCGTCGAATTCGGCCACCGATACTTCATATTTCTTGGTCAGCGACCACAGGAAGCGGGCAAGGAGCTTGTTGGCATTGGCACGTCCGAGGTGTATGTCGCCGCCGGAGTGTCCGCCGAGGCCGTTTTTGACGTCGATGCGGAAATACTGGAAGTCGGTAGGAGCCATCGAACGTTCGTATTTGAATACGGCGGTAGTGTCGACGCCTCCGGCGCAACCTACGTATACTTCAGCGTCGTCCTCCGAGTCGAGGTTGAGGAGTATCTTGCCATGTATCATGTCCTCGCCGAGGTTGAAGGCGCCGGTCATGCCGGTCTCTTCATCGACGGTGACAAGCACTTCGAGCGGGCCATGCACGAGAGTGTCGTCGACAAGCGCGGCAAGCGATGCTGCCACGCCGATGCCGTTGTCGGCACCGAGCGTAGTGCCGTCGGCTTTCACCCATTCGCCGTCGACGATAGTGTGGATAGGGCTGTTCTCAAAGTCGAAGCCGGGATGGTCGCTTTCGCACACCATGTCCATGTGGCCTTGCATGATGACGATGGGCGCATTCTCATGCCCGGGAGTGGCCGGCTTGCTCATCACCACGTTGCCCACCTCGTCGGTCTTTGCCTGTATGTTGTGCTTCTTTGCGAAGTCAAGAAGATATTGGCGTATTTTGCCCTCCTTTTTAGATGGACGGGGAATTTTTGTAATCTCGTCGAAAATCTCAAATACGATTTTCGGGTTAAGGTCTTTTACTTCCATAATTTCTATATTTATATGGGTTTATTATTTATGTGAATGTTAAGTTGTATTTATTAATATTGCCGAATAAAAAAAAGATGTTAAAAACAACTGATATTCGCTGACTAAGTTACAAAAATAAAATGATATTCTGCAAATAATTCTACTTTCTTTCATATATTTGCACAACGATTTCACCAAAATGGTAAAAACAATAGTCATTTCAATAGCTATATTGGCTTTGGCAATCATTGCGCTGGGAGTGAAAGTATTCTTTACCAAGAATGGACGATTTCCTTCGGGGCATGCCCATGAAATAGAGAGCCGCCGCCTCGAGGCCCGCAAAAAAGCGGAGCAACACAAAGCGAAAAAACTAAAACATTAACCAATAAAAAACTAAACATGAAGAAATCAGCACTTCTTGCAGCAGCTATTCTCGCTACCGCAGTATCGTTTACCTCGTGCGGTGGCAGTGCCAACGGAGAAGACAAAGCATCGACCAATGTAAAACCGGCAGTAGAAGGCGTCACCAACATACGCTGGTACGACCTCGACTCTGTGTCAAATCACTATAAACTTGTGGAGCTCCTCAATGCTGAAGCTGAAGCGACAATGAACTCTTACCAGAGCTTTGCCCGCCAGAAAAACGCCGAAATAGCTGCCCTCCAGAAAAAAATCGAGGACAAAATGCGCAACAACGGCTATCTCAGCGAAGAAAGCTACAATAACGATATGCGCGACTACCAGAACAAGGCCGCAAGCGCTCAAAATGCCATCATGCAGCGCGAGCAGCAGATAGCAGAGCAGGCCGCCAACCAGCAGAAGCAATTGCTCGACTCCCTCGACAATTTCCTCAACGACTATGCCAAGGAAAAAGGCTTCGACGTGATTATCGTCAAGACTCCCGGTATGCGCCTGTCGCCCGAACTTAATATCACCGACGACATCGTTGCCGGCCTCAATGCCCGCTTCAAAGAACCTGAAAAGGCAGAAAAGAAATAAGAGCCTTTCCCGCGGCCCGGAGCGTCGGGTCATCATAGCACCGACTCCCTCCCTGCTGCATAAGGCATAAAAAAGATACGACGGTGCGCCATAATTCCCGAAATTGTGGCGCACCGTCCTTTTTTTCTGCGATATGGCTTGCGTAATCCCACGCCACCGCTGATGCTTAGCGCTATCCCTGGGCTCCATACTTGGGGAGGGCAGGGATGAAGCGATAGCTGCGGGTGGCGTAGTCGATGGTGCAACAGTAGTGGCGCAGGCCATTGGATACGGCAAGATAACGCGCCTGCAACACCATGTTGTAGCGCACTATCTGGTCGAACACTTGCTGAGTGATGTTGACGTGCGGAGCCTTGTATTCCACTATGATATAGGGGTCACCGTGGCTGTCGTAGACCACCGTGTCGGCTCGCCGCAGTAGATTGTTGAGGCGCAGCGACACCTCATTGCCGATTATCGACACGGGGTAGCCGAGCTCCGCGCACAGGTATCCCACGAAATGCTGCCTTACCCACTCCTCGGGAGTCAGCTTGACATACGCCTGGCGGCACGCATCGTAGATGCGCACCATGTCGCCTTCGCGCTGCAACCGTGGCGCTTCAAGCGGCGGCAGATTCAACCGGGGAAAGTTTTCCATGCCCAAGATTTTGTGTTCGCAAATTTTTGTGTAAATTTACGCAAATAATTCACGTCACAGCGGCTTTCGACTCAAAAAAATGATGCCGCACGTCAAATATTTGCACCGTAAATGGCCGACTCTGTAACATATACCTCGTTGCGCAACGCTCTCGCTAAAAAGCAATACGGCAACGTCTACTTCCTACACGGCGAGGAAGGATATTATATCGACGAACTTGCCAAGCAGTTTGAAAACATCCTTCCCGAAGCCGACCGCGACTTCAACCAATACGTCGTCTATGCCCCCCAAGTCGATTCGGCCGTAGTGGCTGAGACGTGCCGCCGATACCCCATGATGTCGGATCGGCAAGTCGTCATCGTCAAAGAAGCCCAGGCCGTGCCCGTGGCATGGTTCGGCGGCCTGCTCCCTTACATAGAAAATCCGGTAGCGACCACCATCCTCGTCATCATAGCACGCGGCGAACAGGTCAAAAGCGCCACGCTCACCAAAAGCCTCACCAAAGGCAAGGCCGTGGTCTACGAGTCGAAACGACTGACCCCGGCAGCCGTTGCCACCACCATACGCGACTTTATCGCCGAACGCCAACTCGCCATCGACGATAAAGCACTTGCCATGCTGCAAGACTTCGTAGGCGACGACCTGTCGCGCATCTACAACGAGATAGGCAAAATGACCGTAGCCCTCCCGGCCAATGCTACCATCACCCCCGAAAGCGTGGAAAGCAACATCGGCGTCAGCAAGGAATACAACAACTTCGAACTCATTTCGGCGATCGCTCGCCGCGACGTAGCCAACGTATACAAAATCATACGCTATTTCCGGCGTAACCCCAAAGAGCACCAGCCAATACCCATCGCAGCCCTGATTTTCAACCTCTTTGCCAATATGCTCGTCGCTGTGTATGCTCCCGACAAATCCGACCGTGGGCTCCTCAACGAGCTCGGGCTGAAATGGCCCGGCCAGCTCAAGGACATCAAAGCCGGACTGCCCAACTACCGCCCTTGGCAAATCATAAGAAACATATCGGCCATACGGCAGTTTGACGCTCAAAGCAAAGGCATCGGTTCGCGCGCCGACCAATTCGACCTCTTCGAGATACTTATCTTCCAGCTGCTTAACAATCCCAACTGCCCATGATGGATGCACCATCCCATTGTCAGCCGCATAAATCGGCACCCGCGAACATCAGCCTAACAAGATGCCATGCGGACACCATGACGAAATGCAGCGCAATGGCGCCCCCTCCCAATGGCATTATCCAAGTGCAATCCACCGACGTTTTGATCCGCTTTATGAACTGGTGCGACAAACCATGTTGGTTGAGAGTGTCATCAAATCTAAAGATGACAAGTTGCTCGCCGATGATTACTTGCATATCAATGTGATTCCAGAAGGTAATATTGAGTTGCGCTCTGATATCGGTCATTATTCAGAAGGCTTGAAAGACAACGGTAAGTTTGTCCTCGTGAGTCCCAAGCAATTGATGCAGCCCATAAAAGAAACACATCAAGATTTATATAACTATCTTGAAACACGATACTGGCAATAACAATGGCTGACTCACCTTTGAAAGATAACTTGAAAATGTAGATGGTTGGTTATAGACGTGAAGGATTCTGTTTTGCAAGTCTTGCAAAATGTTTTTTCTTGGCGTGGTGGTAAAGGCTATGTAACTTTGTACTGTCAAACGACAAGAAGTTCAACATTTTTAAATTCAAAAGTATGGAAACTCAGAAGATTTACAACCTCGTTATCCTTGACGCTTCAGGGTCAATGGGAAGCATCTACACTCAGGCACTTAGCGGTGTAAACGAAACCCTTGCCACTATTCGTATGGCACAGGAGGAACATCCAGAGTTGCAGCAGTTTGTCACGCTGGCTTCGTTCAGTGCTGGAGAGCACTTCCTCAACCGCATCTATTCTGCAAAGCCTATTGCTGAAGCACGTAACATCACCAAAGAAGACTATCCCCTACTTGGATGTACAGCACTCTATGACGCTATGGGTACATGCATCAGCGAACTACAACAGAAGGTCACTCATGGCGACCGTGTGCTTGTCACCATCATCACTGATGGCTATGAGAATGCGTCATGTACCTGGAGCGGTCACCAGATAAAGTCACTTGTTCAGGAACTCCGTCAGATGGGGTGGACATTCACCTACATTGGTGCTGATCAAGATGTTGAGAAGGTAGCTGGAGAGATAGGTGTGCAGAACACACTTCGTTTTTCTGCAAATGCAGAAGATACGGAAGTCATGTTCAAGAAGGAACGTCGTAGCCGTAGCAAGTTCTACGATATGGTCTGTTATAATATGGCATCCCCATGTGCGTCAATGGTCGAGACAGACGACTATTTTGCTGATGACGACGAGCCTGTTGCGACTCCACACGCACCAGAACCATAGAAGGAAGGCTTGCTTGGCTAACTGTTTGGAAAGAAATAATGTAATAATTGTGCTGGCAGGCCTGTCTTGCCAGCACACAAAAAAATAAAGTATGGCAGTAAACGTAATACTATTCAAGGAATTACCATTCAGACCAGATCGCAATCAGGTGTTTTACATCGAGAATGGCTATGACACGGATGCGAATGACTTCATCTGCAGTAACTATTTTGATTTGAAATCCATGTTTGCCCATATAGGTTTGGATTTTTACTATCTGCCATACTTGCTACGGGAACATGATATAGAAGCAAAGGTTAGGTACTATGCTCCTTACCTTTCTCCCAATCTACTCGTGACAAAGGTTCAGAGTAATGCTTTCGTTCAATATATCTCAGATATAGATACAAAAAACAACCTGAAACCGTCATTCATTTTTGGAGGAAGTCAGGGAGGATATAGTGGCGATACCAGGTTCCTTCAGATAGAACTGTCGGACTACGATTTCACTAAGCCAGATGCTCTTGAAGGTTTGATACGCTCAATTGCAGAAAGACGTGAAGCGTATTATTTGGGAATGATGCGAGATGAGGTTTGTTATTCTCGCTCAATTATGAGTTGTGAACGTCGGCAATTAGAAGAAACTGATTCTTGTGAAATGTCTATGCCTTCTCCATCCGCAGCACCTTCTTTTGACATAGAAGGTTTCGAAGAAGAAAGAAGTGCAATACGCAACCCCCAAGCATCTAAGAGTAACACAGGAATGCTGGGGCGCATATTAAGGCGGTTCGGTTTGGACGATGACAAAATGCTTGATGCATCAGATGATGATTATCGAGTTTCAAAGAATACGGAAGAAGAATTAGCCGAGGAGCAAAGCCTGATAGAGACAGCAAAAGTCCTGCGAGAGCTTCGCATGACCGTTCAGAAACTCAGGCTTGAAGGCGTTTCGTTGATGGCGATACATGAGTTTATCGACAAACAGGAACCGTTGTCTCGTATGGTCATCACTCCCGACTATCGCATTTTCCTTCCTGACTACAATAATATGGAGATTGAAATGGGTGCTTTGCCCAAGGCCATCTATTTCCTGTATTTACGCTATCCCGAAGGGATTATCTACAAACACATGCAAGATTATTACAACGAACTTCTCAATATATATAAGCAGCTACGCCCCAATACTGATGAAGCCAGGCTCAACCTCACCATCACCAAGGTTGTTAATCCTCTGGGAAATGCATTGAATGAGAATATCGCCCGTATCAGAAAGGCGTTTGTCGAGAAATTCGACGAGCATCTTGCAAACAACTACATCATAACAGGTGAGCGTGGTTCTCAATATTCTATTCCACTTGATCGAGAATTGATAACATGGGAAGAATAGCTTGTTCCCCCCCTTTATCTCTGATATACTCTATAAGGATGGCCGCATTGAATGCCTGGCCATCTTTTTTTGCTGTTATGTGAAGGTGTGGCCCTGTTGACGCTCCAGTGTTTCCAGAAATGGCGATGTTTGTTCCGGCACTCACAAACTCCTTCTCCTTGACGAGCTGCTGCGAGAGGTGACAGTAACTGATGGTGTAAATCCCAGTCCTTACCGTCACGAACTTCCCCGACCTGCTATCCGACAATATCCCAAAAATCCGTTCCGAAAAAATATCCCCATCAAAAAAATTTGTGAAATCAAAAAAATAGCATTAAATTTGCACCACGCAAAGTCGATGCGGCAGTAGCTCAGTTGGTAGAGCATCAGCTTCCCAAGCTGAGGGTCGCGAGTTCGAGCCTCGTTTGCCGCTCAAAAAGCAAAGCAACCGATAGCCTTTTAATGGCCTTCGGTTGCTTTCTGTATAATACCCACCCTCTACGCCCCGATGCAACAGCTGCCCCCGATGCAACAGGAAAGACCGATGCAAAAGTTTACAATAGTGGTGCCATGTATAGGGGAAGGTAGGTGATGCCGTTCTCTACCTTATAATCGGCGGCATGTAGCACTGTAGGCGTTGTCATATGCTCTCCAAATTTGTTCATGCATTTTGTCAGTGAAGACAACGTGTAGTTTTTCCCGCTTTTGACCTCTATCGGACGGATGTTGTGGCGGCTGGTCACTTTGTCCTTTTGAAGTAGGAAGTCTATTTCCATACGGTTTTCAGCTTCCTCCGATGGCTTGCTGTAAAAAAACAGGTTGCTACCACTGGCAGTCAGCATCTGGGCCACGATGTTCTCAATAAACATTCCCTCGTTCACTTCCAGTTTGCCGTATAGCAGTTTTTGGTAAATCTCAGACGAGACGATGCCCTTTTCATCGAAAGCGTGACTGATGAACAAGCCCGTATCGTTCATATAGCATTTCAATGTCGTGCGGTCTTCGTTCATTTTCAGTCCGATGTTGGGTTCGGTGGAATTGTAGCAGATGTTGACGACATTCGCGTCCTTAAGCCAGAAGAAGGCGTCGTCCCAATCGCGGTATTTTGCGCCTGGTTTCAGTGCTGACAACCGAAATTTCTTTTCGTGCTTGGAGAGCTGCGACGGAATCTGGTCGAAGATCGACACCACCTTGTCGGCAATCTCACTCGCATAATTGAAGATGTCGTTGCGATAGATAGCCAGTATGTCGCGTTTTGCCGCGTCTACGGCATCAAAGTCTTTGGCCTGTACATACTTTTTGACAGCCTGCGGCATTCCTCCGACTATCATGTAGAGGCGGAAGGCATCCATGGCCTGACGATGGAAAGCTTGTCCCATCGGCTTCCCTTCTGCATACATTTTCCGTATCAGGTCCATCAGCATGTCGTTGCCTGTCGCCCAAAGGAACTCTTCAAAGTCCATCGGGTGCATGTGGATGGGGCGTTCTTCGGAGGGGATCACGATGCCCTGCGTGTTTTTCTTTATGCTCACCAAAGATCCTGTTTCGATATAGTCATACCTCCTGTCGGCCACCAGGAATTTGATGGCAGCCCTTGCTCTTGGGCACAGCTGTATCTCGTCAAGGATGATGAGCGACTTGCGCTCATGGAGCTTCACTTTGTAGTGCATGCTCAGGTGGAGGAAAAGGGTGTCGAGATCTTCGAGGTAGAGGTCAAACCAATCCCTTACCATCTTGGGGGCCTTGTTGAAGTCGATGAGGATGTATGAGTCATACTCATTCTTGGCGAATTCTTCAACGATGTAGCTTTTCCCGATGCGTCGTGCTCCCTCTATGAGTAGAGCCACCTCGCCGTTTCTTTTCTCCTTCCAATCAAGGAGTTGCTGATATATTTTGCGCTTCATTATCATGTTTCCTACACCTTTTTGAGATTTTTATAGGGCGTATTTTACACCTTTTTGAGATTTTTGATGTTGCAAATATACACCTTTTTGAGATTTTTCACAAGGGTCGGCAGGAATTATGGGTCAATGTAAAGTGGAATGGTAGCAAAAAGAAATCGCGATTAATTCGTTGAAGAATTAATCGCGATTGACATAGAGTGTCCGAAATGAGACTCGAACTCACACGAGCGAAAGCTCACTACCCCCTCAAAGTAGCGCGTCTACCAATTCCGCCATCCGGACATTTATTCACACGTGCTTCAAAAGAAATGTGAATGGTTTGGAGCGAAAAACGGGACTCGAACCCGCGACCCCAACCTTGGCAAGGTTGTGCTCTACCAACTGAGCTATTTTCGCATATCGGGCTATGGTAGCCTTCAGTTGTGCACCCGTTTTTGTCGTTTGCAGTGCAAAGGTACGCATTATTTTTGAATTGGCAATAGTTTTGCGCGATTTTTTTGAATTTTTTTTGCAATCTGGGTGCAATCGCAGAGTCAAGTGGCAAGTGCAAAATTACGACATTCTTCGGACGAACTCGAATTTTGGAGATGAGAAACCTAATTTTTTTTCGTGGTCGGTCATTTATCATATACTGCGCAGCGTTTAATTGCTCTTGAGTGACGTCTCTGAAACCGGTGCCTTTCGGAAAAAAATACTCTTAGTAGTTTGTTGGAGTTTTCAATCGTGCCCTTTTGTCCTGAGCAGTAAGAATCCGCGAAATATTGGGACTGCGCTCAATGATGGGCAGTCTCGCCAACTACTTCGATTATGAAGCCTTCGCACGGGAGCTGTTCATGTACGACTACAGCATGGGAGCCAACAACAACGTGTTCAGCAACATCTGACCCCATGCCTCTCTCCTCATTCTCTGAGATTTGCCGAAAGGCAAGGCTCTTTTTCAATTTAACGTTTGATTAACGAACTTTTTGGACGAAATTTCCGTTAAAATTTTGTGGAGAGCAGAATTATTAGTATGTTTGCACCACAAACAAGGGTAGTTTCCCCTCGAATGAAATACTTCGCTTGCGCGAGCAACGATTTTATGGATCGGCAGTAGCCGGTTGGAAAGAGCGGTCGGAAGACTGCTCTTTTTTCTTAATGAGGGATTACTTTCTGTCCGAGCAAGACACCGTTGTCGGAAAAGATATTATGCTTCACTGCATCGTATGACCTGTTAGGTCTCTCAGGGTGCAGTATATGTTGGGTTACTGGATATGCTATCAAATCCGCAATCTGCAATCCTATTATATTGTCGCGCTTATATTTGAACTCAAAACTTCCGATTCTGGACCTTAATCTCTCCTGAGTTATCCATTTTGTTCCCCTGTTTCTCAGCCCGTTGTAATAGTTGAGAAGTTTCGCATCCTCCTTCTTGCCACGGCGTTCTACTATGATAGTGATGTCAGGATTGGAGCATGGAAGATTGTCTACACAAAATATGCTTCGCTCTATCAAGTACGATAACGACAACCCATATACATCCTCTTCTTCGCCACGGACGCAGAACTTATTGAGTTGTTCCTTTAGGATAGTGCAACTGACTATGATATAAGCATCATTTTGGCTGAGTATTCTTTCAATGCCATTGAAAAATCTGATGCGTAACGCCTCATCTTTAAGTGCGATGAAAGCATCTCTCCATTTCCGTATATCCACTGAATGAATTACAATGTCAGTATTGCCAAAGATTTCGAGTTTCAGCTTCTCAAAGTCTTTGTTTAATGAATTAAGATTATGACGGGAAACCAATATCCCGCATAGTGTAAACACAGGAAACGCCGGGTCGTACTTGACAAGATTGTGGTCACCGCACTCGTCTATGAAAAGATAATATTTTGAGTTTGCCTGTTTTTCAGTTGCCATAACGAGTTCAAATTTACGAAATTCCTCTGAATTTTCGTGTATAACGGAGGCTTTCAGTTTGTGGCCGAGAGCCTTGCCGTTTATCGGAGCGACTGTATTGTTTGTTTTAGTTTTTCTCGTTGTAGTGGTGTAGTGCCATATTCTATTTGGGCAATCTTCCCGTCCTTGCCGACTACGATTGTCATTTCATAATGTTGCTTTTTTTTAAGCAATCTGGTAGCTATGAGATGGCGATGCGTGGGGGTCAGGCTGTTGGTGACAGGCCGCTGAGGTAGTGCTCGAGTTCGGTGGACGACAGGCGGGTGCGTATTTTGCCTTTGAGGGCTATGGAGATGTTGCCGGTTTCTTCCGATACTATGATGGCGGCGGCGTCGGTGGCTTGGGAGATGCCGAGTGCGGAGCGGTGGCGTAGGCCCATGGAGCGGGGGATGTCGGTGTCGTGGCTTACGGGGAGTATGCATCCGGCCGACATTATGCGGTTGCCGTCGATTATCATTGCGCCGTCGTGGAGCGGTGAGTTTTTGAAGAATATGTTTTCGATGAGGCGGGAGTTGATTTCGGCGTCGATGATGTCGCCGGTTTTCTCGTAGTTGTCGAGGGGTATGGATTGTCGGATGACGATGAGGGCGCCAGTTTTGGTGCGTGACATGTTCATGCAGGCGTAGACTACGGGCATAATCCATTTGTTGGCGTCTTCTTGCACTGTGACGCGGTGGTGGTGGAAGAGGTTGCCGATGAATCGCCAGCGTTTTTGCGAACCGAGTTCGACGAGAAAGCGTTTGATTTGGTCTTGGAAGAGGATTACGAGCACGAGGAGCCCGATGCTCATGAATTTGTCGAGTATAGAGCCTATGAGCCTCATGCCGAGTAGTTCGGAAGTGATGACCCATACCATGATGAATGCGAGGACGCCGTAGAAGATGTTGATGGTGCCTGATTCCTTCATTATCTTATAGAGGTAGTAAAGGAGGAAGGCTACGATGACGATGTCGAATATGTCTTTGATGCCGAACGAGTCCATAGCGAGGGGTGGTGGGGGATTAGTTGGTGAGTCGACTGATTATTTTGATGGCGTCGACGGCGGGTTTGACGTCGTGGACGCGAAGTATGTCGGCGCCGTGGAGGAGTGAGAAGGCGTTGAGGATGTCGGTGCCGAGGAGCGAGTCGGTGCTTTGTGGGTCGACGTCGAGGAGCCGGTTGATCATTGATTTGCGGGATATGCCTACGAGGATGGGGCATCCGAATGTTTGGAATGATTCGAGGTCGGCCATGAGCCGGTAGTTTTGTTGTAGTGTTTTGCCGAAACCGAAGCCGGGGTCGATGATGATGTCGCAGATGCCGCGTTGGCGCAGGTCGCGGAGCACTCGTTGGAGGTCGGCAAGAACAGTCGAGGTGGTTTCCTCGTCGGGTGTTGAGGGGGAGAGTGAGGCGTCGGCGGGGTGCATGAGTATATAGGGTGCTTTGAGGTCGGCGGCTACGTCGATGATGCCGGGGTCGATGTTCGCGGCGCTGATGTCGTTGATGATGTCGGCGCCGGCTTGTATTGCCGTTCGGGCCACGTTGGCGCGGAAGGTGTCGATAGAGATGACGGCTTCGGGGAAGCGTGCGCGGATGGCTTCGACGGCGGGGATTACGCGTCGCAGTTCTTCGTCGGCTGTGGCGGGGGTGGAGCCGGGGCGGGTGGAGCATCCGCCTATGTCGAGCATGGCGGCGCCTTGGGCGAGCATGCGTTCGGCGGTGGCCACGGCGGCGTCGGCGTCGCTATGGCGCGAGCCGCAGTAGAAGGAGTCGGGGGTGACGTTGATGATGCCCATTACGATGGGCTGGGTGTATTCCCGGAGCTGCCCTTTTATATTTAATGAGAAGAGATGGCTCATGTTGTCCGAAATGTTTTGCATTTTATGCAAAAGTAGCAAAAAAATTGCACGTGGCAAATATGGGGGCTGCTATTGGAGCGGCGAAGTGGAGAAATGTGGTGGAGAGGGTGCGTGAGGGCTATTGTCGCCGCGTTGTGGCTTGGTCTACGGGGGAGTCGAGCACGTCGGGGTTGTCGGGGGCGATGGTCGGAGGAAGGCGGCGAGTGGCGTTTTTGCGCGATTTCTTTTTGGAGGGTTTCTTGGCCGTTGATTTCGTGGTTGTGGAGTCGGCGGGGGCGTTGGCCTGGCTGGCGGTGAGGGAGTCGGCGGCTTCTTGCTTAGCGGGCATTGCGCCGCTATTGCGCGGGGCGCCGATGAGGAGTATTATGGCGAGAATTATGGCCATGAAAGCGATGAAAGTCAGCGAGGCGGCTGTGCGGCGTCGGGTGGAGTTCATGGCGTGGCTGTTATTTGAACTGTGCGATGAGGATTGCGGCTATGGCGATGGGCGATACCCAACGTATGATGAAGATGACCGCGCGGGTGGCGACGCCTTGTGAACGGGCGTCGTTGGAGAGCTGCCGGGCGAGTAGGCCTTTGGGTGCGAACCATCCGGCGTAGAGGCACATGGCGAGAGCTCCGAGCGGCAGCATGATGTTGGTGGCTACGGTGTCCAGGAGGTCGAAGATGGTGAGGCCGAATATCTTAAAGTCGGCGAGCAGGCCCGACGATAGCGAGTTGATGGCGCCGAATAGGAGTAACGGAAGCATCACGATGAGCACGGCTTTGCGGCGCGACATTTTGAGGCGGTCCTGGAAGAAGCGGATGGCAACTTCCGACATGGAGATGGTCGAGGTGAGGGCGGCGAGGAGCAGGAGCATGAAGAAGAGGATGGCCCACAGCTGAGTGCCGGGCATTCGGGTGAACACTTCGGGGAGCGTCACGAATACCAAAGTGGCGCCTTCGAGGCTTTCGCCCTGCATGCCGAAAGAGGTGACGGCCGGGAAAATGATGAGGCCCATCATGAAGGCTACTACCATGTCGAGGAACGACACCGTGGCTGCTGTGCGACCCAGGCGGGTGTCGCGCGGGAAATAGGCCGCGTAGGTGCTCAGCACGCCCATGCCGAGCGACAGGGAGAAGAAGGCTTGGCCCATGGCGTCGATGACCACGCTGCCGTTGACTTTGGAGAAGTCGGGGTTGAGGAAGAAGTTCAACCCGTCGGAAGCGCCCGGCAAGGAGAGTGCTACGACGCAGAAAATCACCAAGATGAGGAATAGCAGGGGCATCATGATGTTGGAAATCTTCTCGATGCCTTTGCGCACGCCCATCATCAGTACGGCCACATTGGCGGCAATCATTATGGCGGTGAATATGATTGGTTTCCAGTCGCTTGACACGTAGTCTTTCATTTTGCCTTCAAACGATGAGGAGCCGTCGGCGATGCCTGTGAAGAGGTCGCCGGAGAGCGCGCTCACGAAGTATTCGAGGGTCCAGCCTGCCACTACGATGTAGAAGGTGAGTATCATGTAGGAGGCAGCGATGCCCATACCGCCGAGGAGCCACCATTTGCTTTTTGGCGAAATGCGGCGGTAGTTGCCGATGGCGTCGGTGCCCCCTTCCCTGCCTATGGAAAATTCGACGAGCATCACGGGGATGCCGAGGAGGAGTACGCAACCGATGTAGACGAGGAGGAACGCGGCGCCCCCGTTGGCCTGGGTTTCGGCGGGGAAGCGCCATATATTGCCTAAGCCTACCGCCGAACCGACGGTGGCTGCTATCATACCTATTTTGGAACCGAATTTTGCTGCCATAATGTAGTATTTTGTCACAAATTTAGGCTATTTAATTGTGCTTTGCAAATCTACGGCCTTAAATACGGTGATATTGTCACTTTTAGGGGGCGGATGGCGCCTTTTTGCGAGGTTGAACGTAGGTCGAGGGCGTTGAGCCGATGAGATGCGTAGATTTTTGCGATTATTTTTCTGCTGTTGGCAAAAAAATAAGGAAATTTTTCAGTAATATTAAACCATTTTTGTTATTTTTGCATTCTAATTATAATCAAGCCGTTGAGGTTTGAATTTAAAATAAGATAAATATGGAGAATAAAACACTCAAAATCAGAGATTTGACATTGCGCGATGGCCAGCAGTCGTTGTTCGCTACGCGCATGCCTCAGAAAGATATCGACGTATTGCTTCCCTTGTATGAGAATGCAGGGTTTTATATTATGGAAGTGTGGGGCGGCGCAGTTCCCGATTCGGTGATGCGCTATCTCGACGAGTCGCCGTGGAACCGTCTGCGCACCATCTCCAAGGTGATGAAAGGCAAATCGATGCTTTCAGCCTTGTCGCGCGGCCGCAACCTTTTCGGCTATGTGCCCTATCCCAACAGTGTGCTTGAAGGCTTTTATAAGGAAGCCATAGCCAACGGCCTGAATGTGATGCGAATATTCGACGCGCTCAACGACATCGACAACGTGCGCGACTCCATAAAGATGATCAACGAGCTTGGCGGAGTGCCCGACGGCGCTGTATGTTATACCGTCGACCCCAAGGCCCCGGCCGAGGCTAAGAAAGCGGGCTTCTTCGGAAAGCTATTCGGTAAGAAAGCCGCAGAGCCTGAGAAGATCTTCACCGACGAATATTTCGTGGAGAAAGCCAAACAGATGGAAGCGCTTGGTGCTAAAATCATCACGCTGAAGGATATGGCTGGATTGGTGACACCATCGCGTGCGGCATCTATCATCTCGAAGTTGAAAGCCAACCTCACCGTCGACGTCGACTTCCACACCCACTGTACGCCCGGCTATGGTTTGGCATCGGCTTTGATGGCAATCGTCAACGGCGTGGATATCTTGGATACCAATATATGGTGGTTCGGCGGCGGTTCGGCAGCTCCGGCTATCGAACTCATCTACGTGTTCTGCCAGAAACTCGGTATCACCGTAGGCGCCGACATGGAAGCCGTAGGCAAGATACGCAAAGAGCTTTACAACGTGCGCAAGAACCTTGCCGCCTACGACCTCAACAAGGACCGTTTCCCCAAAGAGTTTGACCCGCTCGCCGATACGCTGCCTGCCGAAGTCGATGCCCAATTCGACGCCGCAATCGCAGCAGCAAAGGCCGGCGACGAAGAAGCATTGCTCGACGCATGCCACGCCATCGAGGACTACTTCGGTTTCCCCAAGCCCAACCTTTTGGTCAAAGAGGCAGAGGTGCCGGGCGGTATGTACTCCAACATGGTGGCACAGCTCAAAGCGCTTGGTGCTGAGGACCTTCTCGACGACGCTATGTTGCTGATACCTAAGGTGCGCCGCGATGCCGGATTGGTGCCGTTGGTTACTCCTACCAGCCAGATTGTGGGCGCACAGGCTGTCAACCTTGCCATGGACCGCAAGAAAGGCAATGCCGACTACACCAACAAGTCCAACCAGTTCATATCGCTCGTCAAGGGCGAATATGGCAAGACGCCTGTGGCTATCAATCCAGACTTCCGCGCGCAGATCACCGGTTCGCCCGAGGAGAAGCCTTATGACGTGTCGACATATCGCGAACCCGCCAATCCTACGCTCGATGACCTTGGCGGAGTGTCGCTCGCTACCAACACCGAGGAAAAATTGCTCCTCGCGCTCCTTCCCACCGTTGCCAACACCTTCTTGCGCAACCGCCGCAAAGAGGAGTATGAGGCCACGAAGGCTGCCGAACCCAAGGTGGAGGAGAAAGCCGCAGTAAAAGAGGTGGATAACGAGCCGATAACCGGCGAAGTGTTCCGTGCGCCGATGGGCGGCCGCATCATCTCGGTAAATGTCAAGAAGGGTGACAAGGTCAAGAAAGGCGACTTGCTCCTCGTCTACGAAGCCATGAAGATGGAAAACGACGTGGAGGCCGAGTACGACATGACTATCAAGCGCGTCTTCGTGGCTCCCGATGAGGTGGTGGGCACTGAAGCTGCGCTCATTGAATACGAACGCTAAGCGTAAACCGGGATACCCCAACCCGCGGCCGCTAAGTGGCCCGACTGCGACAGCTAAGCGACTCGATAACCGGAATGAAAAGCATCATCGGCAAGGTCAGCTAAATGTGCCCATGATGGCCGAACGATAAGCATAGGGCCCTCCCGACATATAAAAACTAATAAAGGCGGTATGCCAAATTTAACACTTGGCACACCGCCTTTGTATTTCTTTGGCCGTGCATTTTGGTTGTGCCTTTTGGCCGTGCTGCTGGTTGGATATGGTTGTGGATATGGTTGGGGCTAACTGGGCTGATTGGAGGGTGGTGGCAGACTTTTTTGGCAAACTTTTTTGGGAAAGGTTTTGTAATGTCGGGGAAAATGCGTACATTTGCAAGCCATTACGAAAAGCCGTCCTACCAACGGTAATCTTAAAGCATTGAATAACAGATAAAAACTTCCTAAAGGATTATGAAAAAAGATATCCATCCCTCCAACTACCGTGAAGTGGTGTTCAAAGATATGTCAAACGACGAAATCTTCATCACTCGTTCAACTGTAGCAGCTAAAGAAACTATCGAAGTAGACGGTGTAACATATCCGTTGGTAAAGCTTGAAATCACTTCTTCAAGCCACCCCTTCTTCACTGGCAAGCAGAAACTCGTCGACACCGCAGGTCGTGTTGATAAGTTCATGAGCCGTTATGGCAACCGTCGCAAGAAATAATAGATATCAATCGGATATACACAACGACGCCGAGGTCTTATCGACCCCGGCGTCGTTGTGTATCTGGTCGGCGGGCGTGGTGGCGGTGCGGTTTTCGAGGCGTCGCGCAGTGATGGTATGCGCGGTGGAGCGGAGCGTTGTGGAGGCGCGCGGTGTGTGGGCAGCGGGTCGGCCGATTGTCAGAAGAGGGAGAGTTGTGTGGCTTCCGGCAGGTGTTGGTGGAGCGTAGGGTTGGTGGGAGATGGTTGCTGTTGGGCGGAAGTGCGGTGGAGAGGGGGACGGCGGAGCAGGGTGCGGCGGAGGGTCCAGCCTTGGCTGCGGTTGCGGAGGGAGACGGTGACGGGGCCTGCCATAAGCAGGTCGTGGGCGCCTCGGCGAAGTGCGGCAAACACATCTTCGACTGATGTCATGCCTGCGTAGGTGGCGCAGAATATGGTGCGCCCGCATGTCGTCACTGTGGCAAAGAGGATGTCGGTTGCCGATAGTTCGCGCGAAGATTGAATTTGGATTGTTGCCATAATGCATTGTTTTTAGTGGTGGGTAGTGGGAAGCGCCGAAGCTCGCTACCTTTGGTTTACAATGCAAAATTAGTGGGATGGTAGGCAATTGTATTGCCCATGAATGTGAAACGGCGTTAAAATAGCGTGGGCTGTGGGCGTAACAGCAGGGTGGTGTAAATCGGCGTCGCTCCGGACGCCTGTGGGTGTGGGCGAACTTGCATCCCGCACGCCTCGCTGTGCTCGGCGTACGGGGCTACTAATAATCGGCGTCCTGGGGACGCCCGGGGCGGTGGCTGTGGGGCGGCGGTCGAGGCTAAAGCCTCTACACGGAACCAAGCATGGCAATGGGCGGCAGGTAGGATGGGGCGCCCGGGCGGCGGTGGCTGTGGAGCGGTTGGCGAGGCTAAAGCTTCTACATGGAACCAAGCATGGCGATGTGCGGCAGGTAGGATGGGACGCCCGGGGCGGCGGTGGCTGTGGAGCGGCGGGCGAGGCTAAAGCCTCTGCACGGAACCAAGCATGGCGATGTGCGGCAGGTAGGATGGGGCGCTCTGGCGGCGGTGGCTGTGGAGCGGCGGGCGGGGGTGATGGATCGGATGGTGGCGGCGGAGACGTTTTTTGGGGGGTGAGGTCGGGTGAAGATCGGGGCGGGGTAATGTGCAAAAAAAAAGATACCGCGGGAGGCGGTATCTTTTTGCATATTGCGTGAATGTTGGTGCTGTGTTATTCGGCAACGACCTCGAAGGGGATTTCTACGCTGACTTCTTTGTGAAGTTTAACGACAGCTTTGTAGTTACCAAGTTCTTTGACGGATTCCTTGATAAAGATGATTTTGCGGTCGATGTTGTGGCCGAGTTTTTCGAGAGCTTCAGCAATTTGGATATTGTTGACAGAGCCGAAGATTGTGCCGTTGGCGCTGGCTTTAGCACCGATTGTGAGAGCCACGTCTTTGAGTGCTTCGGCGGTAGCTTCGGCGTCGGCTTTGATTTTAGCAAGTTTGTGAGCGCGTTGGCGTTGGTTTTCAGCGAGCACTTTAAGCGCCGATTCAGAAGCGATAACGGCTTTGCCTTGCGGAATAAGGTAGTTACGACCGTAGCCGCTCTTTACCTCTACTACGTCGTCCTTGTAACCAAGGTTTGCGACATCTTCTTTAAGAATAAGTTTCATAATGTTACGGCGTTAAAATGGATTATTTCATCAAGTCGGTTACGTAAGGGAGGAGTGCGAGGTGGCGTGCGCGTTTAACGGCCTGAGCTACTCGGCGTTGGAATTTGAGAGAAGTTCCGGTGATGCGGCGGGGCAGGATTTTGCCTTGCTCGTTGAGGAATTTCTTGAGGAATTCGGGGTTCTTGTAATCGATGTACTTGATACCGCTACGTTTGAAGCGGCAATATTTTTTCTTTTTAACGTCGACTGACAGCGGAGTGAGATAGCGGATTTCTGATTGAGTCTGTGCCATATTGTTAGTCCTCCTTTACTTCTTCTTTAACAACAACTTCGGGGTTAGCTTTGAGGCTACGACGTTTAGCGGCGTATTCGGCTGCAAATTTGTCGAGGCGGAAAGTGAGGAAGCGGAGTACGCGTTCGTCACGGCGGAATGCAGTTTCCAGCTTTTTGATGGTTTCGGGAGCTGCGTCAAATTCTACGAGGGTGTAGAATCCGGTTGACTTTTTCTGGATGGGGTAAGCGAGTTTGCGAAGTCCCCAGAGCTCTTCGTTCACGATGGCCGCGCCGTTGTCGGTGAGGACTTTAGTGAACTTTTCTACCGCTTCCTTCATCTGAGCATCAGACAAAACGGGAGTCAAAATGAAAACGGTTTCGTAATGGTTCATTTGAGATAAAAATTAAAAAAATTGATAAAAAACTTAGGGGATTGCCGAGGCTTACCCTAAAAGCGCCACAAAGGTAGCGTTTTTTTTGATTAAAAGCAAATAATCAGCGTATTGTTTATGCGTTTTCGTCGATGCCGGCGAGTTGGGGGTCGACGAGGATTCGGCCGCAGTATTCGCAGACGATGATTTTCTTGCGCATTTTGATTTCGAGCTGTTTTTGTGGCGGGATGCGGTTGAAGCAGCCGCCGCAGGCGTTGCGTTGGATGTAGACGACGCCGAGGCCGTTACGGGCGTTTTTGCGAATGCGTTTGAAAGCGGCGAGGGTGCGGGCGTCGATTTTGGGTTCGAGGGCCAGGGCTTTTTCTCTGAGGCGTTCTTCGTCCTGACGGGTTTCGGAAACGATTTCGTCGAGTTCGGCGCGTTTTTCGCCGAGGATGTGTTCGCGGTCGCTAAGGCTTTCCTCGGTGGCGGCGATGTCGCGGTTTCGTTGTTCGATGGTGCGGTTGTACTCGTTGATATGTTTTTCGGCGAGTTCGATTTCGAGGGATTGGAATTCGACTTCTTTGGAGAGGAGGTCAAATTCGCGGTTGTTTCTGACGTTGTCCAATTGCTCTTTGTAGCGAGCGATTTTGTTTTGGGAGTCGTTGATTTTCTCTTTTTCGGCGGTGAGCTTTTGTTTGAGCTCGGCGATGTCGTTGTTGTAGTTTACGATGCGTGTACGAAGGCCTTCGATGTGGTCTTCGAGGTCTTTGACTTCGAGTGGGAGCTCGCCGCGTATGGTCTTAATGCGGTCAATCTCAGTGAGGATAGTCTGAAGTTCGTAGAGCGATTTCAGACGTTCTTCAACGGTGAGTTGCTTCTCTTTTTCTTTTTTTTCAGCCATCTTGCTTACAAATATATTATTGGATTTTTTTCAATTTGGGAATATCGGACTGCAAAGTTAGGAAAATTTTCTCTAATTAACTGATAAAAAATCTGTTTTGTGCATTCTTCGCTTTCAAAATGTCCGATATCGATTAAAAATATCGATTTGGCGTGGTCGATGAAGTTGTTGTGTTTGCAGTCGGAAGCGATAAAAGCTTGGGCACCGCTGTCGATAGCCGTGGGCAGAAGGAAGCTGCCGGCTCCGCCGCAGAGGGCGATGCGTGATATGAGGGCGTCGGCGGGAGTAAGCGCGGAGCATCGGGCCACTGGGGCGTGGAAAGTGGCTTTGACTTTTTCGACGAGTTGCCGGCAAGAGAGCGGCTGGGGAAGGTTGCCGACGATGCCGCTTCCGATGTTGGTGTTGTCGCGATGCTCGAGGACTTGGATGTCGCTGAGGCCGAGCATTTGTCCCATTTTCCAGGATACGCCCACGAGGGGTGTGTTGTCGGCGGAGGTGTGGCAAGCGTAAATGGCAATGTCGTCTTTAATGGCTTGGCAAATAGCGTTGTCGACGCGTCCGGCCGATGTGATGCGTTTGAGCGGGTGGAAAATGAGGGGGTGGTGAGCGACGATGAGGTTGCAACCGTTTTGCCGGGCTTCGTCGATGATATCGGTGGTGACGTCGACGCATACAAGCACTCCAGAGCAGCTGCGGGCGGGGTCGCCCAGCTGCAATCCGGTGTTGTCGTAATCTTCCTGATAGTGAGGCGGGAATACGTTTTCTATTGCCCTTATCACATCGTGGATGGTGGTGTGCTGCATGATAGTTGACGTGTTGCTTATATCGTTGGCGGGGTTGGTTATTTGTCTTTGAGGTCGACAGCGAGCTGCAGTTCGTCCAATTGTTTTTGGTCGAGAGGAGCTGGGGCGTCGAGCATCACGTCGCGTCCGGAATTGTTTTTGGGGAATGCGATGCAGTCGCGGATGCTGTCGAGGCCGGCGAATAGCGATACCCAGCGGTCGAGACCGTAGGCGAGGCCACCGTGAGGGGGAGCTCCGAATTTGAAGGCGTTCATCAGGAAGCCGAATTGCTCTTGTGCCTTTTCGGGAGTGAAGCCGAGTATTTCGAACATTTTGGCTTGGAGAGCGCTGTCGTGGATACGGATAGAGCCGCCGCCAACTTCTACGCCGTTGATTACCATGTCGTAGGCATCGGCGCGCACGGCAGCCGGATCGGAGTCGAGCAGGGGTATGTCCTCGTCTTTGGGGTGGGTGAATGGGTGGTGCATGGCCATGAGGCGTTGCTCCTCGTCGCTCCATTCAAACATTGGGAAGTCGACCACCCAGAGGCATGCGAATTTGTTTTTGTCGCGGAGGCCGAGCTGGTTGCCCATTTCGAGGCGCAGTTCGCAGAGCTGTTTGCGGGTCTTCATTGCGTCGTCGCCCGAGAGGATGAGGATGAGGTCGCCGGGTTGAGCGTCGAAAGCGGCTTTAAGCTGTTGGAGTACGTCCTGGGAGTAGAACTTGTCGACCGAAGATTTGACGTTGCCGTCGGGTTCGATGCGGGCGTAAACCATGCCCTTAGCACCGATTTGGGGACGTTTGACGTATTCGGTGAGCGAATCGAGCTGTTTGCGGGTGTAGGAGGCGGCGCCTTTTGCGCAGATACCGCCGATGTAGGCGGCATTGTCGAAGACACCGAAGCCGTGGCCCTTCATTATGTCCATGAGTTCGACAAACTTCATGCCGAAGCGAAGGTCGGGTTTGTCGGAGCCGTAGTATTTCATGGCGTCGGCCCATGACATTCGCAAGAACGGTTGGTCGAGGTCGATGCCGCGAATTTCTTTGAAGAGGTGTTTGGCCATTCCTTCGAAGAGGTTGATGATGTCGTCCTGCTCCACGAAGCTCATTTCGCAGTCGATCTGGGTGAATTCGGGTTGACGGTCGGCGCGCAGGTCTTCGTCGCGGAAACATTTGACAATCTGGAAGTAGCGGTCCATGCCCGAGACCATGAGCAGCTGCTTAAGAGTCTGAGGGCTTTGGGGGAGGGCATAGAACTGGCCTGGGTTCATGCGGGAAGGCACTACGAAGTCGCGGGCGCCTTCGGGAGTGGAGCCTACGAGCATAGGCGTTTCGATTTCGAGGAAGCCTTTGGAGTCGAGGTAGCGTCTTACCTCCATGGTCATGCGGTGGCGCAGCTCGAGGTTTTTGCGGACGGCGTTGCGTCGCAGGTCGAGGTAGCGGTAACGCATGCGCAGCTCGTCGCCGCCGTCGGTGTCGTCTTCGATGGTGAAGGGTGGCACCTCGCTGGCATTAAGGACAGAGAGCTGTTGGGCGATGATTTCGATGTCGCCCGTAGGGAGCGCGGCATTTTTGGAAGAGCGTTCGGCCACGGAGCCCTTTACTTGCACTACGTATTCCCTGCCTAAATGGTTGGACGCTTCGCATAGGTCGGCATCAACTTCATTGTTGAACACTACTTGGGTAATACCGTATCGGTCGCGGAGGTCGACGAAAGTCATGCCTCCCATTTTGCGTACACGTTGCACCCATCCTGCCAGGGTAACTACCTTACCGGCATCGGAGATGCGCAACTCGCCACACGTGTTAGTTCTATACATATTTATATGTGTAATGATTTGATATTCAATAGTCAGGATTATATGGCCGAGCCGATGGCCAATGGCAATCGATGGTGCTGCCATATGCTTAACGGCCTGAAGGACAGGGTGTCGCCTGGTTGGCGGTGCTCCGAGGGCCGAAAGGGATAGATGCAAGGCAAATGGCAGCTTAAGCGGCACAAGTAATCCAATTTGCAAAAGTAGCAAAATTTTGCAATAGATATTTCAAAATGGCGATGTTTTTTTAATGGGGTTGCTAATATATTATGTATTAGTGGGGTGGGCGGTATTAGGGAATGTGGGGGTGGGGTGGGAGAGTGTTAGAGGAGAGCGTGGCGGGTGAAGATGTGGGTAAGGCGGGATAGGAGTGATGGTTTTATTGGTATGATGTGGGCGGTAACGCCGTTGTCGTAGCGGTTGAGGAATATTATAGAGGAGTGCATGACGATGGCGATATGCTGCTCAAAAGCGATAATGGCATGGATGGTGGATAGCCTCAGTTCAAAGAAAGGGGAAGAAGGCGGGATGCTGTTAATGCGAAGCATGTTGCCTATAATTTCGATGCTGTGGGAAGGGTGTGCGGCTTCAAAGAGGAGCGCGAGGTTGAGGTTGTCGGCCGATTTTGGCCTTTTTTTGTATTTCCGGTATATTTCGTTTATGGCCTGCTTGGTTATCATAGTGTCGTGGTATGCTGGGATTAGGATCTACCTTTTTTTTTTGGTATTAAAAACGTGTTTTTTGGTGAAAAGTTCAGGTAAAGGTAGCATAAAGAAAGGAGAATACGGCATTGTAGCAAAAATGTAACAAAATTATAGCGTAATGTAATATGGGGCTGGGGTGGCTGGGGTAGCTGGGGTAGCTATAATAGCTATAATAGCTGAGGTAGCTTGGGTAGCTGGGATGGTGGCGACAGTAGCTGGGCGGTGGTAGCTTGGGTAGCTTGGGTAGCTTGGGGTTAATGGTGGGAGAGGCGGTTGTGGAGGAGGTTGGTGAATTGGTAGTTTTTGAGGCCCCATTGGGGGTAGAGGAGGAGGTTGGGAGGGGCTTGTGAGATGAAGCGTTCGATGGCGATAGCGGGGTTAAGGCGATGGATGATGTCGCAGCAGAGGTCGATGTATTCGTCGAGGGAGAAGCGTGGGATGTCGATTTCGCCGCGGTTGACCTGCAGGGCGAGGCGTGTGTTGCGGATGAGTTGTAGTTGGTGGAATTTGACGGTTTCGGGCATTACGAGGTTGATGGCGTCGACAGTTTGGAGGATCATGTCGCGAGATTCGCCGGGGAGTCCGAGGATGAAGTGTAGGCCGACGTCGATGCCGCGTTGGTGGGTCATCTTGACCGCGTCGACGGTGCATTGCCAAGTGTGGCAACGGTTGACGAGTTGGAGGGTGGAGTCGTGGGAAGATTCGGCGCCGTATTCAATTATTACGCGATTGTGGCGGTTGATGTCGGCGAGAGCGTCGAGGAGCTTTGGTGAGACGCAGTCGGGGCGTGTTCCGATGATGATGGCATCGACGCCGTCGACGGCGAGAGCTTCGCGATAGAGGGAGAGAAGGTGGTCGATGTCGCCGTAGGTGTTGGTATAAGATTGGAAATAAGCGATGTAGCGCATCGCGGGGTATTTGCGGGCGAAGAAAAGGCGGGCATTGGAGAGCTGTTGGGTGACAGATGTGCCGCCAATTGCCGGGGAGAAAGAGTCATTGTTGCAGTAGGAGCATCCGCCGAAGCCGAGCGAGCCGTCGCGGTTAGGGCATGAGAAACCGGCGTTGACAGTGAGTTTTTGCATCTTGCAAGGGAAGCGAGATGCGAGGAAGTCGGCATAGTCGCGGTAGGGCTTCATGGTCAGAGGATGTGGGTAGCCTGGTTGAGGAGGAGAGAGTCGAGGATGACGCAGGCGGCCATAGCTTCAACGACGGGGACGGCGCGTGGTAGGACACATGGGTCGTGGCGGCCGCGGGCTTTGAGGACAGTGGGGTTGCCGTTGGCGTCGACAGTGTCGACCTCCTTGAGGAGAGTAGCGACCGGTTTGAAGGCGACGCGGAAGTAGATGTCCTGGCCGTTGGAGATGCCGCCTTGTATGCCTCCGGAATGGTTGGAAGCAGTAGATATAGTGCCGTTGTCGGAGATGAAATTGTCGATCATTTGCGAACCGCGAGCAGAGCAGCCGTCGAAGCCCATTCCGTAGTCGAAGCCCTTGGCAGCGTTGATAGATAGCATAGCAGCGGCGAGGCGGGCTTGCAGTTTGCCGAAGGCCGGGTCGCCGAGGCCGACGGGGCAACCTTTGATGACGCAGGAGATGATGCCGCCGACGGTGTCGCCTTCGCTTTTGACCTGAGCGATGAGTTGGTGCATGCGTTGAGCGGTGTCGGCGTCGGGGCAACGCACATCGTTGGAGTCGATGGCAGAGAGGTCGAGTTCGGAGTATGGGCGGTTGAGCGAGATGTCGCCGACCGAGGAAGTGTAGGCTGCGATGGAGATGCCCTTAGTGGCGAGAGCCTGTTTTGCGAT
The DNA here is from genome assembly GCA_029218425.1 of Bacteroidales bacterium. Lineage (GTDB taxonomy): Bacteria > Bacteroidota > Bacteroidia > Bacteroidales > Muribaculaceae > JAGBWK01. The sequence continues at coordinate 40,050 of JAQXRH010000026.1, forward strand.
GGCGCCGGCGACGACGCGTGCAATTGTTTCGCGAGCCGAAGAGCGGCCGCCGCCGCGGTGGTCGCGTATGCCGTACTTCATAGAGTAGGTGAAGTCGGCATGGGAAGGGCGGAAGAGGTTTCGGATATTGTCGTAGTCGGAAGAGTGCTGGTCGGAATTTTCGACGATGAAACCGATGGGTTGCCCGGTGGTGCGACCTTCGAAAATGCCGGAGAGGAATTTGACTTTATCTTTTTCGTCGCGAGCGGTAACGATAGCCGATTGTCCGGGGCGACGGCGATTGAGTTCGAATTGGACTTTATCGATGTCGATAGGCAAGTTGGCAGGGACGCCGTCGATGACGCCACCGATGGCAGCTCCGTGGGATTCGCCGAAAGAAGATAAAGAGAAGATGGTTCCGAAAGAGTTATTGCTCATTGTCGTTGGTAGTTAGGTCGGTGACAGCGGCACCGGTGAATTCGATAATATCGTTAGGGTTAATTTCGATTTGGAGGCCTCGGATTCCGGCGCTCACGAAAATAGAGTCGAAGTTGAGCGCCGATGAGTGGAAGAAAGTGGGGAATTTCTTTTTCATGCCGATAGAAGTGCAACCGCCGCGTATGTAGCCGGTGAGAGGGAGAAGTTCTTTGAGGGGGATTAGGTCGGCTTTTTTCACGCCGGCGGCTTTTGCGGCCTTTTTGAGGTCGACTTCGCAGTTACCGGGGATAACGCAGACGAAGTGTCGCGGGTCGCGGTCGGCCTGGAGGACGAGAGTTTTGAAAACGCGGTTGATGTCTTCGCCGAGTTGTTGTGCGACGTGTTGTGCGGCGAGGTTGTTTTCGTCGACCGTGTAGGGGACGAGGCGGTAG
>JAQXRH010000027.1 GCA_029218425.1 Bacteroidales bacterium
GAGGGCACTGAAAAAGTGTTGACTTTTCAGGTTGCCCCCTCCGCAGGCTAAAATTAAGAACTCGCCAAGTCATCAACCGATGATTTGGCGAGTTTTATTATTTGGGGCTATTTAGTCCGTAAAATCGTTTTCCGCGCCCTATATTTGACCTTATGGCCAGGTATACGCAGTAAAAAAGAGCTTATGTCAGCTCAATCGCAGGATTCTTTTGATATTTGCGGCAAAAATAACCATGGCTCCCTGCATTCGCATACAATCTATGCCATACGAGTCAGCACGGTCGTATCCTAATACATTTTTTAATTCTGAGTTCTTGGCTTCGATTTTATATCGGACCTTTGCTTTGGTCCTGAACTCTCCCGTTTTCTCGAAGTCTGCCTGTTGTTGATGTTCCTCTGACTTGATCTGAACGGAATAAGTTTTGCTCTTGGCCCCATCTTTATAACATCCTTCCCTTTTGAAGCAAGTCCTGCATTTGTCAATATCAAAAAAGAACACCTGACATTGATTTTTACCTTGTCCTTTCTTGCCTTGCCTTGCTTTTCTTATCGCCATATGTCCGGCCGGACATACGAACATGCCGGCATCTTTGTTGAAATCAAATCGATCCTCATCCTTGCGTGCGCAATTGCTTATCATTGGGTTCAATCTTGCTACCAGTTCAAAACCATTGTTCTCATCGTTTGAAAGTATAATGTTGTCTTTGCCTGAGTATGCAGTGTCGCCGACAACTGTCTCAACCACCATACCGTTCTGGCGGCTTTGTTCAACCAGTTCTTTCAGTTGCGGCCCGTCCCCTTTCTCCCCCGATGTGACTGTGGCCGCGGTTATGATACGTTCGTCGCTCATTGCGATATGCGTCTTGTAACCGAAGAAAGCATCTTCCTCGCTTTTGTGACCGATTCTTGCATCCTCGTCTTTTGATGTCACATAATGGTCCTCTATGTCGACGAGCACCTCCTTAAGCATATTAAGTCGTTCCTTGACCTTAGGCACTTCGGCAAGTGTCGGATTGGAACCAACTACATCAAGCAATGCTTTGGTGTAGTCAAGTTCATGTTCCAGTTCATCATCGGTATTTTTTTTAGGAAGACTGTCCTTGACGGACTCATCCGACTCATAAAGACTTTTGCGCAGCTGCTTTGAGCGTAGACGTAATATTTCAACCGGAGAATACGGGTTGCTTCTTGAGCCGGTATGAGTGGCGTCGACTATTATGGTGCGGGATTTGATTATGCCTTTTTCTATTGCGATTTCCACGGTCTTTCCAATCAACAGATTCAAAAGGTCCTTGTCCTTGAGGCGCAGCTTGCGGAACTTACACAGCGAACTGGGGTTTATAATATCGGTATTCTCGGGAGTCATGCCGAGAAAATATTTGAACGACATGTCATAACGAGACCGTTCCACAACATCGACATCGGATATGTCATAGATTGTTTTCAACAAAAGATATTTGAACATCATCACAGGACTTTCAGCCATCCGGCCGTTGTCCTGACAGTATTTGTCCATGAGTTCCTTCTGAATGAACGAGAAGTCAACGAGGTCATTGATCCTGCGAAGAAGATTGTCCTGAGGGATAATCAAGTCGTAGAGATCGCTGTAATCACTGAACTGAATGGTCTGTTGAAGAGGTAGCATATCATGTCAATTTCTACCTATAAAGTTACAAAAAAATCGGCACATATTCAAGTTGTTTCACTTGATATGTGCCGATTGAATTATGGGCTCAGTCTATATAGGGACTTTTTCAGTGCCCTCGGCTGTGGCCGGCGGGACTTTTTTTATATATTGCCTCTAATGTCGGGTGGAGAGGCGTTTAGCGGATGTAGATTTTTGCGGCTTTGTCGCCTTGGCGTTTGATGTAGATGCCGGAAGAGGGATTGTCGACGCGCATGCCTTGGAGGTTGTAATAAACCACGGGGGCATCCTGGTCGGCCACGTCGATGGTGACATCCTCAACGCCAGCGTTAGCGACGCCGATACGAGCCGGGAGATAGGTGAGGATATCCTCGTCCTCTTTCTCCTTGCTCGACGACGGGTCCTTAGAGTAGCTGTCCTTCACATTGTCGAAGAAAGCGGGGTCGTAGGGCGTACCGCCAATCGGGCTTGCGCCGTAGACGTCGAGGTATTGCACGCCGATACCGTAGTTTTTGATATAGCTTTCGCTGACGCCGAGGAGCGACAGAGGAATTCGGAATTCGTAGAAAGTGTGGGCAGAGTCGTCAATCTCGCTGCGGAGGTCAACGAAGCCGTCGTTACCTTCGAGTACATCGGGTTCGAAGTTGAATTCCTCCTGTCCCCAAACATTTGAGATGCAAGAAGCGAGGCCGTCGGCATAGCCGTAGCTGACAGTGCTTGCCTTGCAATAAGCGGCATCGTAGCTTGCATGGCCTGAAGGCGTAGGGATAAAGAAGCCGGGGGTGCCGACACCAGGCTTAGTAGAGCCAATCCATACAGCATCGACGCCATTGTCGAATTTGGCGCCGGGTGCGCTTTCGTCGTTCCATATAGCCTTAGTCCCATCGATATAGCCGTCGAAAGATTTGTCGGGGTCGAGGTCGAAGGCCAGCATCAGTCGGCCGTCCATGTTGTAGGGTTTGGATTCGCCAGGTTGCTTCCCTTCGCCGTAGATGTCCCAGATGGTGTAGACGAATTGCACACCCAGGTAGAGATTAGTAGCATCGTAGGCGGCATAAATAGCGTAGGAGTCGACGACAGGGCGTTCGTGGTTGCCCTTCATGGCTTGTGCCACGTCGCGAGCCACACCTTGAGCGATGAGGTCGTCGTCGGTCCAGTGGCTGAGCGCGCCCGAAGCCGACTGGTTGCTGAACGACATGTTGACCGTACGGTTAGAGCCGGCCTTGCCGTCGGGGTTGACTTTATAGTACTCGGTGATGAGATTTTTGCCCGAAGGAGCGGGAGTTACTTCATCAGAGCGGGTGAAAGTAGCCTCGGCGTTGGTAGTACCGTCGGCATTGGTAGCAGTGACGGAAAGGGTGCCGGTTTGCCCATCGTTGAGGTAGGAAGCCACAGCCACTTTGTTGGCTCCATTAGCGAGGGAGAGGGATTTGCCGTTGAAGTCGGCTGTAACCGAAGAAGCGTTGGCGACAGTGACGGTTATGGTAGTAGAGCCCTTCACTTTGCCGCCATTGGGGCTGAAGGTGACGGTAGGTTTAACGGGCACGGGGGTAGAAGAGAACACCACCTTGGTGTCAGTTGCGCCGTTATCGCTCATTATGTACGCCGACGTGTAAGTAAGGTTGCCGGTTTGATTTTTGTTGCCGTCGGTATTGAAGATACAATATGTGGAAGTAGCGTCAATCTTAGCCACTTTATAGGAATTGCCATCGGAGCCGGTAACAGTCGTCATGGCTATACCCGGCCAAGAAGAGGGAGCAGAACCGCCCCAATAGTGTACATTGACCTTGTCGCCGTTGTAAGCAATATTGTAGTCGCCGACGATGGTCACCGTGCCCGGATCGGGAGTCGGATCGGGGTCGGGAGTCGGGTCGGTGCCGGCTTCGGTATAAGAGCCGTCTTGGTGGTAAGTAGCCTTGTCGCAGTAGTTAAGGTCGCCCCCGCCAGCTTTGTTGTCCCCCTCGTGGATAATAATCTTAGTAGGGAGCGACTTGCCGGAAGGCACTTCCCAATACCACATATCGTTTTTGCGGATCATGTTGTCGCCGCCCCAAGCGCCAGCAACGGTGCAGTTGCCGCCATCGTTCCAAGCCCATACCTGAGGCTGGCTGAACGAAGTGCCGTCGAAGTAGACGTAGTGCTCACCGGCAGGAGTGGGATCGGGATCTGGATCAGGATCAGGATCAGGATCTGGGTCGGGGGTTGGGTCGGGATCGGGGATAGTACCATCGTTGATGAGCACGGCGATACCGGTAGAGCCGACATTGCCCGAGATAGTCGAAGCAGTGACAGTGAAAGTGCCGCCGGCTACAATGTCCTTGTAGGTACCGGCAGGGCAGTAACCGCCGCCATTGGCGATAGACACGGAGCCGGCTTGGCCGTTGCCTTTGATGATAGCGGCGCCGACGTCCTTACGAGTGACGCTCACCACGCCGTTAGATGAAGAGAAATAGTCGGCGTGACCAACAGCCGCGTTTCGCAGCTTATTGATAGCGGCAATCTCCTTGGATGTGAAATGAGTAGAGCCCTTCACGCCCATTTTGATAGCATTGCGATCGGTGGCAGCCGGGCGCGAGAAATAGAGCGAAGAAGCGCCATTGCGGCAAGCCACGATAGCCCAAGTGCGGTCAATGACGGCCTGCGAGATATTGGTAGAGGCCTTCCACTCGTTGGAATAGTCGTCGTGGCTTTCAGCCCAATACACCACCTTGTCGGCGGCAATGGTCGAGGCAGCCCAACCGGCATGGCTTGAGGGGACGCCACCGCCATTGACAGCATTGCGCACGCCGTTGCAATAGCCGTTGTCGGTGACCGACATATATTTGGTATATTCTTTCATCAGCTTATTGCCGTCGCCTCCCGGGGAGTCGAGGATTTCGCCATAGTGCCACAACCCCGACACGGAGGTGACCGTCGACCAGAAGTTGCAACTTTCCGATGGCAACCCGATATGCTTTGCAGCATCCCAACGAATACCGTCCACGCCACAAGCTTTGAGCTCCTCGACGAAAGCTTTAGCACGGGCCTGCACCTGTGAGTCTTCGGAGTTAACGTCGCCATAGTCGCCGAGCTGGCCGTGGGTGATAGAGTAACGGTCGCCATAGTTGATGCTACCGTTCCATCGGATGCGCCCGTTGGAGTCCCACCACGTGTCGTGGTAGCCCGACGCCTTGTTGATATGGTTGGCGACCACATCGACGATGATTTTTATGCCACGCTTATGAGCGGCATTACACAAGGATGTAAGCTGCGATTTGCTGCCTACGCCCGAGCCCTTGATGGCGAAATCGTAGGGCATATAGGCATAATACCATTCGGCGTTGGTATTGCAGTTGCCCTGCACGGGAGATACCTGCACGGCGCCGAACCCGGCAGCGGCAATGTTGTCAAGCTCAGCTTCGATCTGAGAGCACGACCAGTCGAAACAGTGGAGGATGTTGCCGTCCTGGATGTTGGCGGGGAGGCCATAATCGGCGGCCGCGGCTCCAACGGAGACTGACAATGCCAACGCTGCTACACTTAGAAATTTTTTTAACATGGAAAATAAATTTATAATGTAAGAAGATATAATGTAAGTTGTACCAAATATACTGCTACGAAGTAATGCCTATACTTTATTGACATCATTCGGTTAATAGACCGGCGTGCAATGTGGCATGAGGCAAAATGCGCATGCATATATATGCAATATTCACAAATCCTAATAGTTGCGCATAACTGTTTGCAAATTTATGAAATATTTTTTAAACAGAAGTATAACGGCCGCAAAACTTATCAAATCTTAATCATTTCGTCGCAATATCGAGGGAATTACAACCAAGCATATTCGAAAGAAGAACAGCCAATAGCAGTTGGAGTAGATTACAACGAGGCGGGAAGGATGGAACAGCCGCGACGAGCAACGGGCATGGGGCAAGGGCCGGGATGCCAATTGTGGAGAGAAGAATAAGAAGAAACTAAAAAAATGATAAAAAATTGATGCACAAAAAATTGTGTTAATTAAAAGAAAATGATTAACTTTGCCACGCAAAAGCAAGGAGCGGTCCGACGGCAAAAAAGTTGGCGCGCAAAATGCTGAGCACAAATGATTTAATTAACTAATTTATTAACCGTTTAATTTAATGACTGAAGAAGTTAAAAACTCTCCAATCGCCGATTTCGATTGGGATGCCTACGAAAAAGGCGAGACAGCAGGTGAGAAGACCCGTGAAGAGCTCGAGAAGACTTACGACGAGAGTCTGAACACCGTAAAAGACAAAGATGTAATCGAAGGTACCATCATCGCGCTTAACAAACGCGAAGCGGTGGTTAACATCGGTTATAAATCCGACGGTATCATCCCCGTCAGCGAATTCCGCTACAACCCCGACATCAAGGTAGGCGACGTAGTAGAAGTATTCATTGAAAACCAAGAGGACAAGAAAGGGCAGCTGATCCTGTCGCACCGCAAGGCACGCGCATCACGTTCGTGGGAGCGCGTCAACCAAGCTCTTGAGAACGATGAGATCATCAAGGGATACATCAAGTGCCGCACTAAGGGCGGTATGATTGTAGATGTATTCGGCATCGAAGCATTCCTCCCCGGCTCGCAAATCGATGTTAAGCCCATCCGCGACTATGATATCTTCGTAGGCAAGACAATGGAATTCAAGGTCGTAAAGATCAACCAGGAATTCAAGAATGTCGTTGTCAGCCACAAAGCGCTCATCGAAGCAGAGCTTGAGCAGCAGAAACGCGAAATCATCTCCAAGCTCGAGAAAGGCCAAGTGCTTGAAGGTACGGTTAAGAACATCACCACCTATGGCGTATTTATCGACCTTGGCGGCGTAGACGGTCTTATCCACATCACCGACCTCTCTTGGGGCCGCGTAAACCACCCGGAAGAGGTAGTATCGCTCGACCAGAAGCTCAACGTAGTAATCCTCGACTTCGACAACGAGAAGAAACGTATCGCCCTTGGCTTGAAGCAGCTCCAGCCCCATCCGTGGGATGCCCTTGATCCCGACCTCAAAGTTGGTGACAAGGTTAAAGGCAAAGTTGTCGTTATGGCCGACTATGGCGCATTCATCGAAATCGCCCCGGGCGTAGAAGGTCTTATCCACGTAAGCGAAATGTCATGGTCACAGCACTTGCGTTCGGCTCAGGACTTCATGAAAGTAGGCGACGAAATCGAAGCCGTAGTACTTACCCTCGACCGCGAAGAACGCAAAATGTCGCTTGGTATCAAGCAGCTTAAGGAAGACCCGTGGGAAAACATCGAGGCTAAATACCCCGTAGGCAGCAAGCACACAGCTAAAGTGCGCAACTTCACCAACTTCGGCGTATTCGTAGAATTGGAAGAAGGCGTTGACGGCCTCATCCACATCTCCGACCTCTCATGGACTAAGAAGATCAAACACCCCACCGAATTCACTCAGATAGGTGCCGACATCGATGTACAAGTACTTGAAATCGACAAGGAAAACCGTCGTTTGAGCCTTGGCCACAAGCAGCTCGAAGAAAATCCGTGGGACGTATTTGAGACTATCTTCACCGTAGGCTCAATCCACGAAGGCACTATCATCGAAATGCTCGACAAGGGCGCAGTTATCGCCCTCCCCTACGGCGTGGAAGGCTTCGCAACTCCCAAGCACCTTGTAAAAGAAGATGGTAGCCACGCACAAGTTGACGAGAAACTCAACTTCAAGGTATCGAATTCAACAAGGACTCTAAGCGCATCATCTTGTCGCACAGCCGCATCTTCGAAGATGAAGCAAAGGCAGAACGCGCAGAGGCTAAGAAGGCAGCTCCCAAACGTGCAGCTCGCAAAGAGGCTGAGCCTGTAGTATCGACCCCGGTAGAGAAGACTACTCTCGGCGACATCGAAGCACTCGCAGCCCTCAAAGAGCAGCTTTCTAAGAAATAATTATTAAGCCACACGCTAATAGTTATTTAACCATCGATTTTTAAAAGGAGACAACAACCACCGTTTCCTTTTACATACCCCAAAGAGGACGCTATCAAAATTGGCCGACACGGCCTTTTGATAGCGTCCTCTGCATATATTGTCCGCACCACAGCTGCGTAAAGAAGCGAAAAGGCGGTCAGCTGCAAAAGGCGGTTGAATTGTCAAAAGATAGAGATGGGTGTTGTGGCTGCGAGTGGGGCGCAATAATGGGAATGATGGGAATAATTGAAATAATGAAAATAATGAAAATAATGGAAATAATGGAAATAATGGGAATTAACGTTTTAGGTGTATGAATTTGGCGCACTATCGTCATGGCGTCGATGTAACTTTGCGGAAAAGAGGACATTGACATTTTGGGATACCCCACAAGACGCCTTTCCGAGGCTTAACCGTTGTGGGATATACGCCTGCCCCCAGGCTGAAGTCTGGGGTTAACCACAACGCCATGTCTCCGACATGGAGGATGGCGGAGCCTGCAGGGGGAGATGGCGATGGCGGTGGTAGGCCTGGCGGAGGGTGTAAATCGGCGTCGCTCCAGACGCCATGATGTGTGGGGTGCGACGAGAACCCCGCACACCTCGTTGCACTCGGCGTACGGGGCTACTAATAATCGGCGTCCTACGCGGACGCCTTCCAGGGGCTGGATGGCAGTGCAGGAATTGGGTGGTATGTCTCCGACATGGTCCCTTCACCCCACCCCTTCTGCGTGCCAGAGATACTTTAATTCAAATTAAGCATGGCGTTTTTTGGCTGCAAAATTAGCACTCAAAAACGCCACGAAAAAGCCGGCCTGTTTCGGATGGTTACCTTTCACCCCACCCCTTCTGTGTGCAAGAGATACTTTTAAAAATTCAACCGACTTTTGCAGCTGAGCCATCATTTGCCTTTCGGTCACCAATAGGCATGAAAAAAGCGGTGTGTCAAAATCCAAAATTTTGACACACCGCCGGGGGAAGTCTATAAGTAGGTTGGGCGGTTACTTCATGATGTCGCTGCTGGGTTGCGATACAGCTGCTGGTTTGCGATACAGCTGCTGGTTTGCGATGCCGCTGCGTATATCATACGATGTCGTTTTGCGATTACATCGCGTGGAGAGGTACGAGCGACAGGCGATGAAGTAAGTCTATTATTTCACAATTACCTTGTAGGCGTAACGTCCGACGGTCACAATGTAGGCACCGGCAGAGACATTTGACAATGAGCAAGAGCCATCATCGCCTACTACAGCTTTGCGGAGCAGGGCGCCGTTAAGTCCGACAAGCGCAACGGGTGCTTGAGCTGGAGCATTAACCCGGATGTCGCTGCCGTCAGCGTAAACGGAGATGTCGGCCTTGTCAACGCTAATGTTATCGACAGCGCCAACGGAAGTGATATCCATGAGGACGGTGTAGAAATAGGCTTTGGGGAACTCCTCGTTGGTCATCACGCACATCACATCTTCGAACGTGGCGAGGAATGTAGTGACGCCGTTGTCGAGGGTGTACTCGTCGTCGATAAATAGCTCCTCACCTACGAGATTACCTGCTTCATCGACAGAGGGGACGTCGATGAACCAGCGGTAGACGGTAGCCTTGCCATTGACTGAAGCATCGGCAGAAAGGTCGACAACGCCATCGACGATTTCGGGCTGAAGGGGAGCCTGGTTGGCGTAGGTATACATGCCGTATTTGTTGAGAGGCAGGGTGCTGATGCGGAAGAGGTTGTCGTCGACATAGAGCACGTTCAAGTGGGTTAACGGCGACAAATCGACACTGCTAAACTGATTGTGGGAGAGTGACAGCTGGTACATTTCGGGGACACCCGAGAAGTCGACATCCGTGAGTTTGTTTCTCGACAAGTCGAGGCTCCAGAGGTTGGGGTTGTTGGCGGTGAACGAAGTCATGCCGCAGTTGGAGATTGAAAGGATACCGAGCAACGGGTACTTAGAAGCGTCGAAAGAGGAGAAATTGTTATTGCCAATAGCGAGGTCGAACAACTTGGGATAGCAAGTGAGGTCGATATTGCTGAAATTGTTGCCGTTGAGGCGCAATTCGATAAGTTCGGGCGACTGAGGCAAGATGATATCCTCGTCGGCGAGACCGGCATTCTGAACGCCGAAGAGCGAGAGGTTGGAGAGCTTGGCGGCATTCATTGATTCGAGGTGCAACCCCATGAGGTTGAACACGATAAGAGGCACATTGTCGGAGTAGGAGTAGACTCTTGCCGTTGCGCCGGGGACAGAAGCCACCTGATAGGTTACGACGTTACCGTCGACGGCGTATTCCTGAAGGTCGGCCTCCGTACCGCTCCAGTCGATATATATGAATGTGCTTTCGCCCGACGTGCGCAAGATGAGGTTTCCCGATTCCCTGGCAGTGGTTACAAACTCGGCGATGACGTTGGTAGGCATTGCAGCGGCCTCGATAACCGAAGTTTTGAGCACGAGGTTGGGGAATTTGGGGTTAGTCATTTCGCAGAATACTTTCTCGCCGACAATAGGCTCGAGGAAGTGGGCGACGCCACCTTCGCCATTGACATCAGTACCTACTACGAGCGGCGTGCCGTCGGTCTTTTTCCAGATGAAAGCGGTAGCGTTGTCGAGATTGTATTTAGTAAGGTTGCAACCGGGTCCAATTTCGGGGATAGCGATATCGTTTTGCGGAGCAAATACATAATCGGAGATGCCTTCAATGACAGGCAGAGTGCTGAAGTCGAGTGCATTGTAAGCGCAGTTGACCGACACGAGGCTGATCTCTTCGGGGAGCGCGATGCTCGAAATCTTATTGTGGGAGATATCGAGGTCGGTGAGCAGCGTGCAATAGCTTAAGTTGACTGAAGAAAGCTGATTGTACGACAGGTTTAACGACAGCATATTGTCGGCATCCTTGAGCGACATCTCAGCGAGATTGTTGTGGGCCAGGTTGAGATGGTGGATTGCGAACATATCGTTGAGCTTGACGCTTGTCAATTGGTTGTTGCTGAGGTTGATATCAGTGAGCTGATTTTTCTCGTAGGCGCCGTTTATGCCTCGCAAGTTGATAGTAGTGAGGTCGTTGCCGGAGAGGTCGAGGTGACGCAGGCTACAGTTCCAGCTCAGGTCGATATTAGAGATATGGCAATTGGACAGTTGCAAGTAGGACAGCGAATGAGAAGCAGAGAGGTCGATGCTTTCCACTTTGCAACCATTTAATACGAATTTTGAGACAGTCTCACCTTCGGGTACATAGACCTCCAACTTATTGCCAGAACATTCGAAAAGGTCGATATTATGGTCAAGCGGAGCAGAAGAGGTGACATCAAAGGTGAACTTTTTGTTGCCGACAACCACGGTGACTTTTTTGGGGTTTTCGGGAGAAGCGCCGTGAACACCTACCGTCATAGAATACAATTCAGATTCGTTAATCTCGACAGAAGCAGAAATAGCGAGGTCGTCCTTACCAAAATCTTCTTCGGTCTTAACCTTGAATTTGGTAGTGCGCAAGGGGCTGCCGCCTAAAGCGGTTTGGGGGAAAGCATCGTTGGCGTAAGCCATGTAGACGCTGTCGGAGAGCGCCTTAAGCAACGTCACCTTGCCATCGGCGTAGGTGAAATATTCCTCGCCCAGGGCTTCCAGAGCGTTGGGGTCGGTAGCGCTTGTCTTATACAGCTGAGCGGTAGTGACAGTGCCGTCGCGTAGCACTTTGTCGCTAAGGTCGAGCACGTCGCCCTCCTTGAAGGTCTTAGCTACCGGGATATCATTCTGCTTGTAGTCGTAGTAGTTCCATGTGTCGAGTGGGAGCGGCAAAGTGGCATAGGTGAAATTGTTGTTGCGTATTGACACATTGTAGAGGTTGGTATTATTGGAGAGGTCGATGTCGGAGAGGTTGTTATAGTTGATATAAAGGTCGGTAAGATACACATTTTTCGTGACATCGAGAGTGGTGAAGCCGTTGCCGCTGGCAAAGAGGCGCATCAAATTGAGGTTGTTGGTTACATCCAACGATTTCAATTTTCCGGCACTGTTGACCGAGCCCGACATATTGTCGCAATACAATTCGTTGAGATACGCGTTGTTGGTCAAGTCGATTGAGGTGATTAACGTCTCGCTGATGTTGAGCACGGTGAGTTGCTCGTTATGGGAAACGTCGAGAGACTCAACCGGGCAAGAGTCGATAGAAAGCTGACGCAAGAGGGGGCATTTGGAAGGGTCGACATTGTGCAATGCCGAGTTGGCCCAAGCGTTAAACGACATGAGCGATGGATATTCCGTGAGGTTGAAAGACTGGTCCATATTGGTGATACGCCCCATGTCAAGAATTAGCAGTTTGGGCTTATTTCCGCCAATCACGAGTGGCGAAACGTCGAACGGGTTGTTGCTGACGCTTAAATAGCGCAATTGGCTGAGGTTTCTAAGGTCGAGGGCCTGCAGCTCGTTGTTGCTGAGGTCGAGGATTTGGATATTTGAGACCTTGCTGAGGTCAATCTCGGTGATGTAGCTGCCTGAAGCCGTAAGCAAGTCAATTTTGTCGGCATCGCCATAGATTTTGACAATACCTTCGTCGGAGACGTTGCAGGAAATATTCGTACCAGAGAACGTACCGGTTTGGGTGTCCAACACGGCCTGAGTGATTTCATACTCCATGGAGCCAAAGCCGGCATCGATGTCGATATAGCCGTCCTCCGAAGCACCGATGACAAACTGCAAAGCGGTCGTGCCGTTAGTAGCCTCGTTGATGTTGGTTTTCAAGGTGATTATCGGTTCCTCTGACTGACCTGATGCCACGATAGGCATAAGGGCCATTGCTGCGAGGAGCGATGCGAAGCGCTTGCTTCTGTTTTTGAATAATTTCATAAGTAAATAGATATAACTAATTGTTTTTCATTGAATAGTGAAGCGGGGGATTATCGTATCACAATCTTTTGCGACACATTGCCATTGACGCTGAGCACATATATGCCTTTAGAAAGCGCCGACAGGTCGATATCCGTTTCATTGCCTTGGGCAAAGGCAGCGTGGTGCAATTTGCCGGTCAGGTCGTATACGGCTATGTCGAGTGATGCGGCATCGGCCAGGAACACGTTGAACCGTTTGTCGCCCAAAGAGTTGACAAGCGTACGTTCGTCGTCGACCGAGATGTTGCCTACGCCGGCATCGGCGCGACGCAGCACTTCTTTAAGACCTTCGTAGGCGTTGAATTTGCCGGCGCCGGCCTGCACGGTAGTGATACTCAATACGGCTTCATCTTTCACCGCAGTCTTAGCCACGATATCTTTGACGTCGTCGATTGTCAACGTCGGGTCGGCCTCAAGCCAAGTAGCTATCGAACCGGCCACATGGGGCGATGCCATCGACGTGCCCACGGACCATCCCCAGTAGTAGGTTTTGCCATTTGCTTCCGCACTTGCCACGAGCAACGCAGGATTGGCATGTCCGGCACTGACATAGTAGCTGTTCATCGTTGAGTTAACAACCGCACCTGGGGCGCAAACGTGGGGCAGCTCGCGGCCATCAACCAGAGTGCCATACGACGAGAAAGCCGATATATTGCCTACTGTAATATCATAGCCGGTACTGTAAAGGCCGCCATCGAGGGCTGCCCAGTCCTGGCGCGTATTGTAGGAGCCAACGACAAGCAGACTGTTGCCTGACGCCATATCGCTGATGGTGCCGTCGGTCATACCGTCGTCATAGCCCTCGATATCGAAGTTGGTCAACGATGAGAACATACCGTCGCAGAAGAGGTCGACACGTTGTCCTTCCTCACCGGTTATCTCCAATCCAATCACATAGTTGCCTGATGAATTGCGTGTTTGATTGTTGTCGGCGAAATAGTCCAAAAGAGCATTGAACCGTCCGGAATCTTCATCGTAGGTCCAACCCATTCCTATATATCCGGTGAAATAGTTTGCAAATGTGGTGTCAATTATATCGCTTGCACTTTCCTGATATTCAGCTGAGCTTACCCAATATTGCCCTGTGCCGGGATTGTTCAAATCGACTGTCAGAGGATAGCGTTGTACCACTTTATTACGTTGCTTATTGAATATCACAACTTGCATGGTAAACGGATTGTTATCGTTGCTGTAGATTTGCAAATTGCCATACTGCAAAAAGTTGTAGCCATACTCCGACATATCCTGCCCCAAAATAAAAGTCTTCACCTGTTTGTCATCGGCAGTAAAGGTTTTGTTTAGAGCAATCTTGAGGTCGCCTTCATTGCCGGCCGAGCAGCATATTATAGCCTTATCGGCCTTGGCTACAGCGTCAAAATATTGATTTATCATTCCTTTGCCATCGTGGGCTCCGGAGTTGCTTCCCAACGACAAGTTGATTACCGTAGGCTTGTTCTCGTAATCAGCATATCCGAGTATATAATCGACATTGTAAGCGATAATGGCGTCATAGAGGTCGCCGCAGCCAAGGGCGAGGTCGGCATTATAAGCCATGCCATAGTAAGGATTAGGCATTTCTTGAACCGTCACGGGAGTGCTGGGGTCGCCCACGGCCACCTTTGCCGCACCGCGATATCCGCCGGCCATCGTTCCGAGGGTGTGACTGCCATGATAGGTAGTGGCATCATCGGTTTTAAATGTCGTTATATCTTTTACATTGTCGGCGGTATAGTTGCCATAGAATTTCTCGGTGATTGAGCCGGTGTACATATCCGCATTAATCTGCGACAGGAAACCTACGCGCGGATTGCCTTCTTCATCGAGGAAGTTGACGTGGTTGGGGTCGAAGCCGGTGTCTACAATGCCGCATATCACCCCCTTGCCGGTATAAGCCTGCTTCAATCCGTCGCCGGAATGTATTTTATCGACATTGTCGGAGGCACGCGACAGGTCATTGTCGACCTTCATGGGGCGAGCCAGCTGGAAACGTTTCACGCTGCTAAGCCCTGCCACGCGTTCCACATCGTCGACTGCAACCGTTACGAAAGCAAAGCCGTGGCTGCAACGCAACACCTCCACGCCTTCGGCCTCAAGCTGCTCGGAAGTGCAGCCGTCGGCGAGCTTTATCATGCCCAACATCCGCGACGCATTGGCCTGGGGCATCCCCTTAATCTTCATCATCTCCTTGCCCTGCGCTTGCTGCTCTACGACAAGACGGTGCTGACGCAACTGCGCCCTGCTCACAAGGTCGAGCGAACTCTGTGCGTTGACAGTCGCGCCAAGCAGCATTGACATCGCAATATAACATACCTTTTTCATTCCAATTCTGATATTATGGTAAAATTCAATGGATTAAATCACTCAAAACAACATATTTCCTAAAAAACGAGAAAATCAGACCAACGGATTTCCCCTGAAAAAGGGGGAAATCCGTTGTCTGAATTTCTTCACCCGCTATCCCTGGCATATCCACCACGGCTCATGCCGCCGCTGTGATTGCCAATGGGGATTACGGAGCAATATCTTAGCGTACTACTACTTTCTTGCCGTTCACGATATAGATGCCTGCAGGAAGTATGTCAACATTATCGCTGTTGACACGGATACCCTGAAGATTGTACACCACTTTCTCGGCATTGTCACCGGCTACGATTGAGCCAACGCCCTCCGATGCATTGTGCAGGGTGATATTGGTATCAGCGTTGACGGCCACAATTACAGAGCCATCGACCTGAGGCTCAACGACCTCGCCGTTAGCCTTGACAGTTACGTTGTAATCTTCATCGGGAGTGATAAGCACTTCGGTTCCTTGAAGCACGCTGTTGTTATATGCATCCAATTGGTCTACCGCAGTAATATGGTCGAGAAGCACTGCCAGCTTACTTGTGTCGACATCGCCATCAGCGGCAATCGACAAATTATAGGTCGCGGGGACACATGTAAGGTATATCTTCAATACATCGCCGTCGGCAAATGATGCCTCATATGACGTACCACCGTCATACATTGGCCCATATAGAACACCATTCAAATATACATTGCTAACTAACTGGCTGCCATACCATGCGAACGCGAAGGGGTTGTCGGCGTCGTAGAATTCCACCACGTTGTATCCGCTTTGCAAGTCGACTTGCGAACGGTCGTGACGCTCGAAGTTGAAATGGTAATCGGCAGCCGTTTTGTCATCCACGTAGACGATAGCTTTCTTATCGCGTACGATAGTGCCCGTTTCCACGGTGATTACCATTCCCTCGGATATGGTGACATTATATGAATTATTATAGTCGGCCGTATAGCTTACGGGTTCGGCATCGCCTACTACCGATGTCACCGAATTGATGAAGCTGCCCGATACGGCCTTGATGGCAATCATGGCGCTGGTCTCAGGAAGCTCGATTTCGTTATCGCCGTCATGGAGTCCTTCGTAAATCACATTGTTGTAGGAATAGCCTTTGTAAACAACCACGTTGGAGGCATTGTCGAGATTGAGTTTTGCCTTTATGCTACCGTATTTGTGAGCAGTAACGCCAAATGTGGTCTCAGCAGAAATAACCTGTTCATAAGAGCCGTAGACCGACGTTGTAGTTCCGTTCACCGTAAACTTGTCAATAGAATAATCGTTGGCGTTGAACGCTATTGCTATCGTCTTACCGGCTTTCACAGCGAAATCAGCAGCGGCATAATTGTCGACGCTCACTCCGTCAACGGTGACTCCGCTTATCGCTTGTGCCGACTCCTCATTGGCGAATGAAAAATGCACGGGGAAGTCGATATCGGGGAAGTTGGCGGTAATCTCGATGACGTCGCCAGTCGCAGGCGAAACACGCCAGTTTGAGCCTTGCTTAGTAACACTACCTGTGCCGTTGAGCGTCACATTATACAGCTGTGTACCGTATTGCTTTGGAGCTATCATCAAGGGCAACTCCATATTGCTGGAATATTTCACTATATTTTCGCCTACGGCAAGGTCAATGGTGGTATAAGTTCCTGAACGCTGCACCTGCACGTTGCTTGCATCGTCGAGCACTTTGATGGTACAGTAACCGTCGCGAGCTTCATCAGCGCTCGTGCTCGTGACTTTGATTATAGCACCTTCATCTTCATCGCTGGTGTTAATGTACACATTACAATAGGTCAACGAGCTTATGTACTGATCAATGCCTTTCTTTGTTACCTTGGAAAGGAAATAACCATCTTTGGCCTTAATCTGTAGTGAAGCATATTCCGCCACCACAAGATTATTTTCGCCGGTTTCTACCGTTTGTTCAGTGTAGTTTACCGATACTGATACACGTTCCGCATCGTCAACGTCCACTATGACATTGACCGCATTTGCTGAAAAGCCTACAAGCGTCAGCAATGCTACAAGGAATAAAGAGTAAATTCTCCTCATAATTAATAAGTTTTAGAAATGCAAAATATATATAAATAAAGTATTATCGAAGTTGCTCTATTACCCCAGGGTGGATGACTCTATTGGAAATGACTTGCAGTGTACAATTTCAATTGCATTTGTGGACCTGGAATTATAATCAATCGTTCTTGATTTTTTATATTTTTGAATAAATTTCGCTCAATTTACGATTAACCTTAAATTATAATCAAGTTTTAATCATAATCTGTCGCAAAACCTATCACACCGCAAAATTAATTATTTTTTTAATAACCAAGAAAAAATATCAATTTTTTGTTTCAATTTCCCAAAAAATTCTTCCAAATTTCCGCTAAACCGACAACTCAACCATCGGCAAAGCCCAGATCGGCAACGCTCCATCAACTCCCTCATCTTGCCCCATCAACCGCCAATCTCCGCCATCCCCCTCTACATTTGCTAAAAAAAGGTTAAACGATTATGCATTGTTGACGCAAAATGCTTACCTTTGCGATTTGATAACTCAATGATAAACCATTATATAATAAATAATGTCACTTAAATGCGGTATCGTTGGTCTGCCCAACGTTGGCAAATCAACCCTGTTCAACTGTCTCTCCAACGCTAAAGCCCAGTCGGCCAACTTCCCATTCTGCACCATCGAGCCCAACGTGGGCGTCATCACCGTGCCCGACGACCGTCTCAACCGGCTCGTAGAGATGTGCAACCCCCGCAGCATCGTGCCCGCCACCGTCGAAATCGTCGACATCGCCGGCCTTGTAAAAGGAGCAAGCAAAGGCGAAGGTCTCGGCAACAAATTCCTCGCCAACATTCGCGAAACCGACGCCATAATCCACGTGCTACGCTGCTTTGACGACGACAATATCACCCACGTCGACGGCTCTGTCGACCCCGTGCGCGATAAAGAAATCATCGACTACGAGCTTCAAATAAAGGACCTCGAAACCATCGAAGGCCGCTTGGCCCGTACGCAAAAACAAGCCCAAACCGGCGGCGACAAAGTGGCCAAAATGCAATACGAAGTGCTTCGCCAATACAAAGAAGCGCTCGACCAGGGACTCCCGGCCCGCTCCGTGAAATTTGAAACCGTCGACGAACAGAAATTCGCCCGCGAACTATTCCTCCTCACCTCCAAACCCGTGCTCTACGTTTGCAACGTCGACGATGCATCGGCCGTCAATGGCAACCACTACGTCGACGCCGTCAGAGAAGCCATCAAGGACGAAGGCGCCGAATTGCTCATCGTGGCCGCCGCAACCGAAAGCGACATCGCCGAACTCGACTCCTACGACGACCGGCAAGCATTCCTCGCCGAAATCGGCCTCGAAGAATCGGGCGTCGCCCGACTCATACGCGCCGCCTACCACCTCCTCGACCTGCAGACGTTCTTCACTGCCGGCGAGGACGAATGTCGCGCTTGGACTTTCCGCCGCGGCTCCAAAGCCCCGAAATGCGCCGGTATCATCCACACCGACTTCGAAAAAGGCTTCATCCGCGCCGAAGTCATCAAATACGACGACTACGTTAACCTCGGCGGCGAAGCCAAAGTGAAAGAAGCCGGCAAATTCGGCGTCGAAGGCAAAGACTACATCGTGCAGGACGGCGACATCATGCACTTCCGCTTTAATGTCTGAGAACTCCGAGAACTCCGAGAACTCTGAAATCTAAGGAACAGAAATTTACGTAAATTAAATATCTATACAAAATGGCACAACAAGAAGATGTCTTCAAAAAAATCGTTTCACACGCCAAGGAATACGGTTTTGTGTTTCAATCATCTGAAATCTACGACGGCCTCGCCGCTGTCTACGACTACGGCCAAAACGGCGTAGAACTTAAAAACAACATCAAACGTTACTGGTGGGACGCTATGACCCTCCTCAACGAAAACATCGTCGGCATCGACTCCGCTATCTTTATGCACCCCACCATTTGGAAAGCTTCAGGTCACGTCGACGCCTTCAACGACCCCCTCATCGACAACCGCGACTCCAAAAAAAGATACCGCGCCGACGTCCTCATCGAAGAGGAACTCGCTAAATTCGACGCTAAAATCGAAAAAGAAATCGCCAAAGCCCGCAAACGCTTCGGCGACGCTTTCGACGAACAGCAATTCCGCACCACCAACGCTCGCGTCATCGAAATCGCCGAAAAACGCGACGCCCTCCACGCTCGTTTCGCCAAGGCTATGAACGACAACAACCTCGAAGAGCTTCGGCAAATCATCATCGACCAGGAAATAGTGTGCCCCATTAGCGGCACACGCAACTGGACCGACGTGCGTCAGTTCAACCTCATGTTCCGCACGGAGATGGGCTCAACGGCCGACGGCTCTATGACCGTTTACCTCCGCCCCGAAACTGCACAAGGCATCTTCGTCAACTACCTCAACGTCCAGAAAACCGGCCGTATGCGCATCCCATTCGGTATCGCACAAATTGGGAAGGCTTTCCGCAACGAAATCGTCGCCCGCCAATTCATATTCCGTATGCGCGAATTCGAACAAATGGAAATGCAATTCTTCGTGCGACCCGGCTCTGAGCTACAGTGGTTCCAAAAATGGAAAGAAACCCGCCTCCGCTGGCACAAGGCCCTCGGCCTCGGCGACGCTAAATATCGCTTCCACGACCACGACAAACTCGCCCACTATGCCAACGCTGCCACCGACATCGAATTCGAAATGCCTTTCGGCTTCAAAGAGGTGGAAGGTATTCACTCTCGCACCAACTTCGACCTCTCTCAGCACGAGAAATTCTCCGGCAAGAAAATTCAATACTTCGACCCCGAGCTCAATGAATCGTACACCCCCTACGTCATCGAAACATCTATCGGTGTGGACCGTATGTTCCTGTCAGTGCTCTGCTCGAGCTACGAGGAGCAGGCTCTGGAGAACGGCGAAACCCGCGTAGTGCTCCACCTGCCAGCCCCTCTTGCTCCCACGAAATGTGCAGTGATGCCGCTGGTGCGCAAGGACGGACTTCCCGAAAAGGCTCGCGAGATTGTCAACGATCTGAAATTCGACTTCGCTACTCACTACGACGAAAAAGACTCTATCGGTAAACGCTACCGCCGTCAGGACGCCATCGGCACTCCTTTCTGCATCACCGTCGACCATCAGACTCTCGAAGACAACACCGTCACCCTCCGCGAACGCGACTCCATGCAACAGTCGCGCGTCAACATTGCCGACCTGCACAAACTCATCCACGACCGCGTGTCAATCAACTCGCTCCTGCGCAAACTTTCTTAACTCTCTTTTAAATAATTCAGAATATGAAAAAAAATCATATCATTCTCATCTCCATTGCCGCCGTCCTGCTACTATGCGTTGGCAGTTGCATCGGCATACGCAACGGCATCGTCAGCGCCGATCAGGCTGTCAAAAAATGCTGGGGTGACGTAGAAAGCGCCTACCAGCGCCGCCTCGACCTTATCCCCAACCTCGTCAACACCGTCAAAGGTTATGCCCAGCATGAGTCGACCACACTGCAGAATGTGACCGACGCACGTGTAGGACTTAAAAAAGCCTACGACGAAGCCGCTCAGATTAAACCTGACCCAACTGCTACAGAGCAACAGACTCAGCAAATGTATGACGCGCCACGCAATCTCATGGAGACAGCCAACATTTATATCAACGCCGTCCACGAAGCATATCCCGACCTCAAAGCCAACGAAAACTTCAAACAACTTCAGGAAGAACTCGCAGGCACGG
>JAQXRH010000028.1 GCA_029218425.1 Bacteroidales bacterium
CTCCCCTCGCTCCAATCCCGCCACCTACACCGGGGTGTTCACCGACATACGCAACCTCTTTGTCAAACTGCCCGAAGCCCAGATTAGGGGGTACAAGCCGGGGCGTTTCTCTTTCAACATCAAAGGCGGACGATGCGAAACTTGCGCCGGAAATGGCTACAAAACAATCGAAATGAATTTCCTACCCGACGTTTTGGTGCCTTGCGAGGTGTGCGGCGGTCGTCGATACAACCGCGAAACTCTCGAGGTACGGTTCAAAGGTAAATCTATCGCCGACGTCCTTAACATGACCATCAACCAAGCCGTCGACTTCTTCGCCAACATCCCGGCTATCCTCAACAAAATCAAGGTCCTACAGGACATCGGTCTGGGGTATATCAAGCTCGGGCAACCTTCTTCCACTCTTTCCGGGGGCGAAAACCAGCGAGTCAAACTTGCCACCGAGTTGTCAAAACGCGACACCGGCAAAACCCTATTCATTCTCGACGAACCCACCACCGGACTCCATTTCGAGGACATCAACACCCTCCTCGCTGTGCTCAACCGACTCGTCGACAAGGGCAACACGGTCATCGTCATTGAGCACAACCTCGATGTCATCAAAGTGGCCGACCGTATCGTCGACATGGGCCCCGGCGGCGGTAAGAACGGAGGCTGCATCATAGCCGAGGGCACGCCGGAGGAAATCGCCAAAACCGACTCTCCCACCGCACGCTACATACGCGAAGAGCTAAAAGAGTGTCGGAATTTGATTCAATAAAATCCAAACACTCTCTGAGAGGGAGACTCAAACCCGAATGAAATGTGACAGGCGGAAGTGTGACCGGCTGAATAGAAAAATTGACAAAATGCGCTATATAGCTATGTTGTATAACATATTTATTTAGTACATTTTATTCTTTGGCATTTAGTAAATTTGCAATCGATTATATCATGTACGATTTCCGAGGAGAGTTTTAAGGTTTAGCTCCTTTACCACCCGACCGCCTGGTCGGCCATCACCACATAACGCATATCAAAACCTTAAGAAGGTGTTGCGTCCCTACAATATGAGTCAATCCGCTGAGTTCCGCAACATCCTCTTAGAAGCCCATTGAATGGAATTTAAATGAGTTAAAGGTCTGTGACATAAACATCCGCTTCAAAAACAATGTCTTGCAGGCGAATTTGTGATTTTAATGTTTAATTTAACCAATTGTTAATGAAAAGAAAAGTATTATGCATGCTGGGAGCGCTGACCGTGGTGCTGTCGGCATACGCAGACTGGGAGCAGGCGAGTGTCACTACGACGCCGTCGCCGATAGTCTCGACCAAGCCTTTCGAGGTTACGATACAGACATCGGACCTGGGCAGCGACGTTTATTGCTACACGTGGGTGGTTATCGGCGATGAATCGATTGCCGCGTCAGGAGACTGGGGCGGTTCCCTCAATGCCAAATTCAAGATGACGGGTTCGGCCGGAACGTATAAACTGAAGGTCGACAATATCATGGCATTTTACGGATTAACCGAGGCTCAGCTCGAAGGTGTGACCAAAATCGGCTTTATAGCCCGTACATCGTCGAACCAGACTGTAGACTCATATGCCGATGTGGTGCAGGGACGCAAGAATGCGTATTCCGGCGGAGAAGGCACAGCGCAGTCGCCTTTCGTGCTCAAGACCACAGATGACATACTGGCGCTGTCTACAACGTCGATGGACTGGACCGATGATGTCTATTTAATCATGGGCGCCGACATAACTGTGGGTGAGTTCAGCGGAATCGGCACGAAAAGCTCGCCGTTCAAAGGCAATTTCGACGGCAAGGGATATTCGCTGAAGAATGCATCTGTGAGCAACACTGCCATCGGTACATCGACGGGAGTGTTCAATGCCATTGACGGCGCCACAATCAGAAATCTCGGTGTGGTAGACGCTGACATCAACGGCACCACATTTACCGGAGCACTTGTGGGTTACGCGGCATCAGGGACAGTAGAGAGATGTTTCAGCTCCGGAACAGTGACTGGAACGTCGATATGTGCCGGCGGCCTTATCGGCGAGAACGCGGGCGCAACGGTGAGCGACTGCTATTCGACAGCCGCGGTAACTAATGAAAACGACTATGCCACCGGCGGTCTTGTCGGCAAGAACAAGGGTGTTATAAAGAACACTTACGCTTCGGGAAAAATCACGGCGTATAACTATGCCGGAGGTCTGACCGGCGCCAACTACGGCAACGTAGCGGCTTCAGTGGCAATCAACGCTTCGATAGAACCGACTTCTAACGGGGCGTATATAGCACGTTTCGGCGGCAACAACAATAAGCAGAACAGCACGTCAGGCACACTGAGCTGGAAAGATATGCCTGTGAAGGGTGCGTCGTGGAGCGGCTACGGTGACCACTCGGCCGACCATAACAGCAATCTGCTTTCGCAATCGACCTACAGCAATCTGCTCGGATGGGACTTCGCCGATGTGTGGGAATGGCGCACCGAGGGGTCGCACTCCTACCCCGTGCTGGCGGGACTCAACAATCAGAAAGACCCTGCCACTGATGAATTCTACAACGGATTATCGAGTGTCGAGATTATTGACACTGACTGCCAGAAACTGTCGGTGTATCCCAATCCGGTCAACAGCTTTGTCAATATTGAGGCCGGCAAGGGGATAGAGAATGTGACGGTGTACACACTGTCGGGCCAGCAGGTGAGAAAGGCTGAATGCGGAGGCGCTGCCACGGTAACGATTGAATGCGGTGACCTGACACGCGGTGTGTATCTGCTCGGAGTAAGCCTTAGCGACGGCACACGTGCTATAGAGAAGATAATCAAGGAGTAACGAATAACTAATCAGAAAAAACATGAATATAAACAGAATATGCCGCCGCTTCGGGGCCGCTACCGCGATATTGCTCGGTGGAGTCACGGCAAACTCAGCAACAGCGGTAAACTCCGGTGACCCGTCGCTGTCGGCGCTGGAAATCAAGGTCGACGGAGAGAATATCGTAAAGTTTGACCGAAATACGACCAATTACAGTATCGAGCTTGATGACACGTCGCTGATGACCCTATCGGCAGCACCGTCGGCTTCTGACGCGATTGTAACAATAACGGTTAACGGGCGTGAATATGACAATCACTCCCTGGCATCGCTCGACGGCGGAGAGAACACGATTGTCTACAATATCGTCAGCGGAAGCGCATCGCGGTCTTACACCATCAAAGTAAAGACCCCTCAGGTGTTGCGCGGACGTCATTTCAGCTGGAAGAACGCTACGATATATTTCGTGCTGACCGACCGTTTCAACAACGGAGACACGACAAACGACAATTCCTATCACCGCCAGCGCCCGCAAGGCAGCGTGCCCGACTACGCGACATTTCACGGCGGCGACATCAAGGGCTTGACCGAGAAACTTGACTATCTGAACAGTCTGGGAGTTGACGCCATCTGGATTACAGCACCCTACGAGCAGATGCACGGCTGGACAGGCGGTAAGGACGATGCGTTCCCCCACTATGCGTTTCACGGCTATTATGCGCTCGACTGGACGTATATGGACCGCAACATGGGCACAGTGGAGGAATTCCGCACTTTTGTCACCGAGGCACACAAGCGCGGCATACGCGTTGTGATGGATATAGTGATGAACCACACGGGCTACTGTACTCTCGATGACTGTGTAGACTACGATTTCGGCAATTTCAACGGCACGCCTACGGTAGGCTGGATCCCATCGACCGGCAAATACACGATGTGGTCGGAAAGCAATGAAGTATCGTTTAATGCCGACGAGCAGGGCAAATGGGGCAACTGGTGGGGCGAATGGGTGCGAGCATTCGGCGACCGCAGCTGGGCTTCTGACGCAGGTTTCGTGCAGGCGGGTGGCGACAACTACACTATGTCGCTTGCCGGCCTCCCGGATGTTGTGACAGAGAGAACCTCGTCGGTAAATATCCCGCCGTTCCTTAAAATGAAATGGGAGCAGGAAAACAGTGGCGATTATCTTAACTACCGTCTTCCCAATCTGGATGCATGGCGCGCTGACGGCAAAGGGGCTCCGGCCGATTATCTGGTAGCTTGGCTTGCAGGCTGGGTGGAAGAATTCGGTATCGACGGTTTCAGATGTGACACGGCCAAGCATGTGGAGCACAGCCGCTGGAACCAGCTTAAGCAGGCGTGCAAGACCGCTCTCAACAGCTGGCGCTCGAGCTCACGCGCCGATGAGTATGCGAAGGGATGGACAGATGATTTCTGGATGACGGGCGAAGCCTTTGGCTGGGATCACGGCGACAAGGCCTATTTCACGTCAGGAGGGTTTGACTCGATGATCAACTTCGCGTTCAACAGTTCGGAAGGGAGTCAGGGCCGCACTCCGAGCGTAAGCGACTGGGAGTATTATGCCAACTACTGCAATGGCAGCAACGGATGCCAGGTGCTCAACTATGTATCGTCGCATGATACGGGTCTGCATCGTCCGGGCGACCAAAAGAAAGTGGCTACGATGTTACTGCTGTGTCCCGGCGGCGTACAGATATATTACGGCGACGAGACTTCGCGCGGATATATGAGCGGCTGTCCGGACCAGTCGATGGCTACCCGCAGCGATTTCAACTGGAGCGCAGTCGACAATGACGACAACAAGCACTGGCAGATAATCGGCCAGTTCCGCCGCCGCAATCCGGCAGTAGGCGCTGGCACGCAGACCAATCTCGGAGGCGACACTTATGGACGCATGTTTACCGACGGAGAATACACCAATGCAGCGGTCATACGCCTTAACACTACGGCTGGACAGACTTATACGGTCAATGTCAACGGATTTTTTGCCAACGGGGCAAAAGTGATGGACGGCTACAACACGGCCACGACAGCGACTGTGTCGGGTGGCAAGGTGACGATGCAGGCGTCTGGCCCGGTGCTTCTTGTGGAGGCCTACGGTCAGATTACCGACGAAGAGGTGAACACGCCGACACCGCCGGTGCCGCAGAAACCGGTTGTGACCGCAACTCCGGGCTCATCGGTGTTTGACGGAAGTGTGACTGTGACGCTGTCGGTCAACCCGGCTGGCACACCGATACGCTATTCGCTGACGGGCGCTGCGAACGCTTCATCGACGCTGTATTCGTCGCCGCTGACTTTTACAGAGACAACGACACTGTCGACATACGTCGAGAGCGAGGGCGGAAGCAATGTGCAGACTTTTACCTACACTTTGCAGGGTGACGAACCCAACCCAGGGCCAGATCCGGATCCAGATCCCAACAAGCAGTATGTCTATTTCAACAACACGCAGAACTGGACTCCTTATGTGTGGGCGTGGAATGATGCAGAGAACTGCACGGCAAGCGGCAAATGGCCTGGCGACATGATGACTATGAAGGATGGCATATATTACTGGGAAGCTCCGGCCGGTAAGGTCCCGACTAAGATAATCATCAGCAACAACGGCGGCGATAGGGCCGGAGGCGGTGATTTGAAATATGTCAACGGAGCGACTTACAATACGGACGGCTCACCTGGTAAATAAATCAGTCTAAATACGAAATGCCCGGAAATGGAAGAAAAAATGATTTCATTTCTGGGCATTTTTTCGTTATCTTTGGAGTCCGAACCTTAATGCCACATTTAATACATCAACCGGGATGAAAAGACTGTTTCTACTTATAACGTTGTTATTGACAATCGCTTCGGTATCGGCGCATACCAAAATATATACGGGGGCATACGCCTACAGCAGCAATGTGCTATATTCGTGGGACGGGGAGCACATCTATCAGGGGGCGTATACGTATTCGTCAAAGATCTTATATACGTGGGACGGAAAACACCTCTATCAGGGAGCCTATCCCTACTCTTCCAAGATACTCTACACCTGGGACGGGAAGCACCTCTATCAGGGTGGATATGCGTATTCTTCTAAAATACTTTATACGTGGGACGGGAAGCACATCTACCAAGGCGCCAACACCTACGCCTCCAACATCATTTACACTTTCGACGGCAAGCATCTATATAGCGGCGCCAACACCTACCAATCTCATATCATCCTCACCACCGACGGCCCATTCCCGCCCATCCTATTCCTCATCCTGTAACCCATCCTGCAACCCATCCCGCAACTCATCCTACCACTCATCCCGTAACCCATCCTATTCCTCACCCCGTTACCCATCCTGCAACTCATACTATTCCTCTTCCCGTAACTCATACTGCAACTCATCCTATCATCACTGCAAATTTACAGCCCTCCCTCTCCCAAAATGCGTCAAAATCATACACTCCCCCCAAAAAAAGTGACGGCATCCTCCATGCCTCGCCTCCGCTCATCCTACCTGCCGCCCATCGCCATGCTTGGTTCTGTGTAGAGGCTTTAGCCTCGCCCCATCCACCCATCCACCCATCCACCCATCTCCCGATCAATCCCGATTATTCCCGATCAATTCCTATTAATCCTGTTTAATCCTGTTTAATCCTGTTTAATCTCGATTATTCCCGATTAATCGGGATTATTCCCTATAAATCACTCCCACAACGCCATGGGGCGTCCGCAAGGACGCCGATTATTAGTAGCCCCGTACGCCGAGGGAGCGACAGCGACAGAGGTGTGCGGGGTAACAGATTGCCCAACCTGCTGGCGTCCGCAGGACGCCGATTTACACCGCTACACCATACCGCCACGCGGAAGGCGGCGTAAATAACAAAAAAATGGTGCTGTCATAATGCCCCACTCGCGGGACCATTATGACAGCACCCTATTACTATTTGGTTCTCAAAGATTGAAAACTATCCTTTACATAGACTACGTCACTTCGACGCTTCAGCTTCAGCAAGCTGTTTCTCGGCTGAAATTTCCTTGATGTTCCATACCGCAAGTGCGCCGAGCAACATCAATACACCAGCTATCACCACCATGAAGATAGTCTGCGGTGCTCCGGCTTGCGCGCCCTCCGATGCCACGGGGAAGAATCCGAGGATTAATCCGCCAAGCAGTGCAGCTATTATCTGCGGGAAACATATCGTGCAGTTGAATAGACCCAGATACGTGCCGATATTCTTGCCAGAAAGCGCATTGGTAAGTATCGTGAACGGCATCGCCAACATGGCAGCCCAACCGCATCCCATCAATCCGTAGGGAACGGTCAACGCCCATTTTGATGAGCAGAAGTAAACTGCGATAAATCCTATCGCTCCGATGACGAGGCTGAAGGAGTAGGCGAAGCGTCGATTGCGGAAGCGCGGAAGTATAGCCGCCCATATCACGGCAAACACTGCCTGTACTGCAAATAGCACTCCGTTCCAGTCGCCGGCATCCTGATACTGCTTCGACTGCGCATTAAGCACAGTGGTATACTTCGGCGATATCTCTGCAGCCGATGCCGACGGCAGCTCCGACACCTGCTCTTTCTCATACTTATCACCTCGCTTCACTACGATGTGGGCTGTCGACAACTTATGATCGGGGGTGATGGTCGACAACGATGTGATTGTCGTTACCGGAGCGCTCAGCGTGGTCTCTACAGCATCTATCACAAGCACGTCGCCAGCTTTACCGTAGCTCTCGCCGGCACGCAGCTTCGACACTCCGTCCTGGTAGTATATCTGTCCGTCTTTCACAAGTAGCTCGCCGTCGACTGTCTTGATGCTGTCGGGGTATACGATATTGCCATTGACATTGACGCCGTTGATGGTGGGGCGTCCGTCATCTATCACGAGCAATTCATCGGCAAAAAGATATTTATCGGAGTAGGTCACGCCATTGATTTCCACTCCCGACACTTTCTGCTCAGCCGGGCAGTCAAACGCATGCCCTGCGATTGCGTCGGTGGAGTATGTCCACAGGAACAGGAAGCCGCTCCAGCAGAAAAATTGCACCAAACCTATCGTCCAGAATACCGCAGGGGCTGTCTTGAGCGCCTTTGCCATCTGCACGAACATGTTGCCTTTCTTCTCGTTGGGATCTTCGGCTACTCCGTTGTATTCGGCATACAATTTCGGCGGCATCTCTTTTACCTTGGCAAAGGTATAGATGACGCACAAGAAGAGGATAAGCGCACCCAGATAGAACGCAAATGTCACCGTCGGCGGCACCTCCCCTTCTGGAGCTTGGTTGCTGACAAACAATGCAAGGATAATCGGCGCCAGATACCCTACGAACGAACCGGCGTTGCACAGGAAACTCTGTATGGAATATGCCAAGCCCTTCTGCTTCTCGTTGACCATATCGCCCACGAGCATCTTGAACGGCTGCATTGCCATGTTGATCGACGTATCCAACAGCATCAAACAGAAAAGTCCGAACGTGATTGCTGCCGACACCGTCAACCCGAGGCTACCGGCATTGGGCAGGAAGCACATCACGATGATGGCTATGGCTGCGCCTACTATGAGGTACGGCAAACGGCGGCCGAAGCGGTTCCACGTGCGGTCGGAAGCCGATCCGATTATCGGTTGTACGAGAAATCCCATCAGCGGGGGAAGAATCCAGAAGTAGCTCAACTGGTGTGGGTCGGCACCAATCGTAGAGAAGATGCGGCTCACCTGTGAGCTTTGGAGCGCATAGGCTATCTGTACTCCGAAAAATCCGAAGCTCAGATTCCATAGCTTCCAAAAGCTTAAGTCGGGTTTGGTTTTCATGTCTAAAAATGTGAATGAATTATTTAATTTTTGTTTATTTCCTGATGTTGCATGTCAATAGCTGGTATGATTGATTTAAGGCTATCTATCTTTTGGCTTTTATGTGATGTGGTAACTATGGTGATTTCTTTGTCATTTTATCTCGGAATATAGCCAGGCTATTTCCTGCGCCCACAGGCTCTCGTCTGGCGTCTCCAATATCAACGGTATATCGTCCATGCGCGGATCGTTGACGAGCATCGTGAAAAACGCCGCGCCAAGTTCTCCTTGACCTAACGGTGCATGACGGTCCACGTGGGAGCTGAGTCCTTTCTTAGTGTCATTTATGTGCATGGCGCATAGATATTTAAGCCCAATCACGCGGTCAAATTCCTGCCACGTGGCTTCATATCCCTCAGCCGTCGAAAAGTCATACCCGGCGGCAAACGTATGGCATGTGTCTACGCACACTCCCACTCGCGTCTTATCCTCCACAAGGTCGATTATGGCTTTGATTTGCTCAAACGTATATCCCAAGTTCGACCCCTGACCCGCCGTCGACTCTATCACGGCTTTAACGCCCTCGGTGGCATCCAATGTCATGTTGATCGACTCGGCTATCGTCGATATGCAAGTGTCTACATCCACAAGGTTAAGGTGCGACCCAGGATGAAAATTCAGCATCGTTAGCCCCAATTGGCTACAACGATGAAACTCGTCAAGAAACGCCTCTCGCGATTGCGCAAGCTTATCCTTATCGGGCGAACCCAGGTTGATAAGATAGCTGTCGTGGGGCAATATATGCGCGGGCGAATAGCCCAATGCCGCGCAACGCTCCTTAAATAGTCCGGCCTCCTTGTCCGATATCGGCTTCGATGTCCAGCGCGACGGATTGCGCGTGAACAACGCAAATGCTTTTGCCCCAATACTTTCGGCATTTACCGGCGCTTGCGACACTCCGGAACCGGTAGACACATGAGCTCCTATATATTTCATTAGATTTCAGTCAATTGGTAAAATTCTATTTAACAATGGAATATGTAAGCACACTTCTCTCTTGCAGCCAATGGCCCTGTTCTATGGTAGCCAATGGCTCTTTTCCCATTCATGGTTGGAACTACAAAGATAATCAAAATAATTAAATCATCGGCCTTTTCGCATATTTTTTTAACTTTTTGCCCCGCGGCTCTTTCATTTCTTTCATTTAAGGTAGTTCACATCACCCAACATCGCATCATCCACCGTCACATCACCCACCGTCACATCACCCACCGTCACCTCTCCCAGCAAGTGGCAAAGCCGCGTTTCCATTCGTAACCCACGGCTTAGCGCAGCGGTGCCGTGGGTCGTCATGACACCAGCCGACATAAGCGGCAAAGCCGCGGCTCTGAAGACGAGCAACTCCCGATCCAATATTCACGAAAAGGCGGAGTGTCAAAATCCATGTTTCGACACTCCGCCACTATCATTTATCGGCGTCGGGTGGCCCCGCCCGTCGGCATCGCCGGCGTTACAGCACTACTTTCTGAGTCTTACCTGCCACCTTGACGAGGTAGACGCCGCTCTGCATCGCTATCGTCGTTTCCGTACCGCGATACAGCAACATGCCGCCAAGCGAATATACTTCAATCACC
>JAQXRH010000029.1 GCA_029218425.1 Bacteroidales bacterium
CGAGCCCTACAAGATGCCAGCCGGGTGGCCGGCCGACTCGGTGCGTGCCGAGTTCTGGTTGAAAGCCTCGAGCTACTGCTTCAGCACTCAGCAATACAAAGACGCTGTCAAGTTTGGCAACAGGGCTCTCCCGCTCTTGAGCGGCGACAAACTGATCGACTGCCTGAGCATCCTTTCGGCCGCATGTGCCCGCACCGCCGACTACGCTAATGCAATTAAATATGGCGAGAAGGTTCTCGAGATAGACCGCAAAACCGGAGACAAGAGCACTATAAGCATCGACCTGAGCAATCTGGCGTTCATGTATCTGTCGGCCGACCGACCGGCCGACGCCCGTACTTTAATATTGGAGGCCATCGAAAACAGCACCGCCGCCGGCGACTCGGCGCGCATGGCCGTACAGATGGGCATTGCCTCGGAGGTGTACCAGAATCTAAACGACTATGCCAAGGCTATTGAATACGCCACGAAAGCATACGAGATAGACATGGCTTGTGGCCGTGAAGCAAGAGCCGCCATACGCCTTTGCCAGCTTGCCGCCGCGCAGATGGGCGCCGGAAAATCGGCCGAGGCTCGCGACAACCTATTGAAAGCCCTGCCGATGCTTGAGAAATCGGGCAACAGGCAGTCGTACAGCATTGCCTGCAACCAATTGGGATACATCGCCCTTGCCGACAATCAGTTGGCCAAGGCCGTCGAATACTTCAACAAAGCGCTGGCATTCTTCAGCCAAAGCGGCGACTTCTTCAACGAGAGCAAGACCCGCCAAGGCCTCTACGAT
Organism: Bacteroidales bacterium; assembly: GCA_029218425.1. Classification (GTDB taxonomy): domain Bacteria; phylum Bacteroidota; class Bacteroidia; order Bacteroidales; family Muribaculaceae; genus JAGBWK01. The sequence continues at coordinate 782 of JAQXRH010000029.1, forward strand.
GCCCTGAAAGAGTCGGACCCGCGCGCGGCGATGGCTCATCTCGAGCGCTTGAGCGTGCTCAAGGACTCGCTGTATCAGCGCGAAATACGCCAGACTACCAGCGAATTTGCCGCCAAATGCGAGAACGACAAACTTGTCCAACAGCAGATTGCCCTTCAGCAAAACCTCGAAAATAAGAAGCGTCAGCAACGCTCTCTGCTATGGTTCACCGCAATAATTCTGCTGCTTGCCATCTGCACCATTGCATTGCTTGTCAGACTCAGCCACATGCGACGCCTGCGCAATGACATACTGAGCCGACAGGACAGAGAGCGCACAAATTTCTTCAACAATATCACTCACGAATTCCGCACTCCTCTCACCGTTATACGCGGGGCATCAGACCACGCCCTCAAGCACATCGGCCAGGCCGACATCATAACCGATGACCTCCATGCCATCCGTCGCAATGAAGGCAATCTGCTACGACTTGTAAACCAGCTTCTTGACATTGCCAAATTGTCGAACGGGGCCCATACTCTGCCTTACAAGCATGGCGATGTGTCGGGCTACCTTACTATGCTATGCGAAAACTGCCGTATGTATGAAGTCGAACGCAATGTGTCGGTTGAGTATAGCGCTGAGCCTACAGAAATACCTATGGACTTCGTGCCCGAGTATATCGAGCGCATTGTGCTCAATCTGGTGTCGAACGCCGTGAAGTTCTCGAAGCCCGGCGGGGCAGTGCAGGTCCATGCTACTACAAAAGGCGAGAATCTGGTGCTCACTGTGCACGACGACGGCGTGGGGCTGACCACGGAGCAAATACAGGAAATCTTCAAGCCCTTCTATCAGGCCGACAACGCCAACCATAACGCCGGCTCCGGTCTCGGGCTGCCACTCGCTGCGCTCTCTGCAAAAGCCATGAACGGTTCAATAAGCGTCGACAGCGAGCCCGGCAAGGGTGCAACATTCGCCGTGACTATTCCTCTTAAAGCCGCGGTGCCAGCTGCCGAACCGTTTAAAATGGAGAAATACATTTCCGGCCGGCAGGAACTTACCGGCTCGCAGTCGCCGGTCAGCACCAACGACGACACCGACAGCGAAGCCGATGTGACGCGCGTGCTGATTGTGGAAGACAACCCTGACGTGGCTAAATATATTGCCGCGCAGATGAATCCGACGTTTAGCTACTATTTTGCCGTTAACGGTAAGGAGGCGCTGGCCAAGGCCGAGGAATTAGTGCCCGACCTCATCATTACCGACGTGATGATGCCCGAAATGGACGGTTTTGAATTGACAGAGCAAATCCGTAAGTCTACCATTGTCGACCACGTGCCTGTGATAATGGTCACCGCCCGTGCCACCCACGATGACCGCTTGAAAGGACTTGAAGCCGGTGCCGACGCTTACTTGGAAAAGCCATTCCATGCCGACGAACTCAACATCCGCGCCGAAAAACTTATGGCACAACGCACTATGATGCGACGGAAATTTGCTACAGTTTTGGCTAAGACCGCTTGTCAGGACTTCCCCGCAATCACCGCGACCGAGGAAGTTTTAGACGAAACTCCTCTCACCGAACGCGAACAGCGCGACAAGGCATTCGTCGACAAGTTTGTGTCCGTAGTACATAAATATATGGAAAAAGGGAAGCTGGATTACGATCAGATTGCATCAGAAATGGCAGTAGGCCGTGCTCAGCTCAACCGCAAGCTCAAAGCCATTACAGGCTTGACCACAAAGGACTATATCCTGCAGCTCAGAATAAGCCAAGCCAAAAGCCTGCTGCTTGACACCGGTCTTACAGTCTCCGAAATCGCCTACCGCTGTGGCATGGACGATCCAAACTACTTCAGCACCCTCTTCCGCAAAGCCACGGGCATGACGCCGCTGGCCTTCCGCTCACATTCTCCACAAACCGAATAAAAGATCACCCCCGTTTTTGGGCTGTTTCGCTATCTTTGGGCACATTTTCTTTAAGTTGAAGGCTAAACTTAACTACGACGAAGATGTTCACAATAGGAATAAGCATTAGCAAAAAATACCATACCGACATTTTCTTTTTCGTTAAAAATGACGAAATATGGCTCGGAATGATTGATATGTCAGCAAATTTTACTAACTTTGCACGATAATGCATTATAATCTCTAATTTTTCCAAAATGGCACAACAAGAAGATGTGTTTAAGAAAATCGTAGCCCACGCCAAGGAATACGGTTTTGTTTTCCCCTCAAGCGAAATCTACGACGGCCTGTCGGCTGTTTATGACTACGGCCAAAACGGCGTCGAACTCAAAAATAACATCAAACGTTACTGGTGGGAAGCCATGACGTTGCTCCACGAAAACATTGTGGGCATCGACTCGGCTATCTTTATGCACCCCACCATCTGGAAAGCTTCCGGCCACGTGGACGCTTTCAACGACCCCCTCATCGACAACCGCGACTCCAAAAAGCGCTACCGCGCCGACGTGCTCATCGAAGACCACATCGCCAAAATCGATGAGAAAATCGACAAGGAAGTGGCCAAAGCTCGCAAGCGTTTCGGCGACAGCTTCGACGAAGCTATGTTCCGCCAAACCAATGCCCGCGTAGTAGAGCTCCTCGCCCACCGCGAAGCCGTCCACACCCGCTTCTCCGAAGCAATGAACGCCAACGACCTCGACGGCCTCCGCCAAATCATCATCGACGAAGAAATCGTTGACCCCATCTCCGGCACCAAAAACTGGACCGAAGTGCGCCAGTTCAACCTCATGTTCAAAACCGAAATGGGTTCCACCGCCGACGGCTCCATGACTGTATACCTCCGCCCCGAAACCGCTCAAGGCATCTTCGTCAACTACCTCAACGTGCAGAAGACCGGCCGCATGCGCATCCCCTTCGGCATCGCCCAAATCGGTAAAGCATTCCGCAACGAAATCGTTGCTCGCCAATTCATCTTCCGCATGCGCGAATTTGAGCAAATGGAAATGCAATTCTTCGTGCGCCCCGGCTCCGAAATGGAATGGTTCAAATACTGGAAAGAATGGCGCCTGCGCTGGCACAAAGCCCTCGGCCTCGGCGACGAAAAATACCGCTACCACGACCACGAAAAGCTCGCACACTACGCCAACGCCGCCACCGACATCGAGTTCCAAATGCCCTTCGGCTTCAAAGAAGTGGAAGGCATCCACTCGCGTACCGACTTCGACCTGTCGCAACACGAGAAATTCTCCGGCAAAAAGATTCAATACTTCGACCCCGAGCTCAACCAAAGCTACACTCCGTATGTAATCGAGACCTCCATCGGCGTTGACCGCATGTTCCTGAGCGTGCTCTGCTCGTCCTACGAAGAACAAGCCCTCGAAGGCGGCGACTCGCGCGTGGTGCTCCACCTCCCCGCCGCTCTCGCTCCGGTGAAATGTGCCGTGATGCCGCTGGTGCGCAAAGACGGCCTCCCCGAAAAGGCTCGCGAAATCGTCGACGAACTCAAGTTCGACTTCACCACCCACTACGAAGAAAAAGACTCCATCGGCAAGCGCTACCGCCGCCAAGACGCCATTGGCACACCCTTCTGCATCACCGTCGACCACCAAACCTTGGAAGACAACACCGTCACCTTGCGCCACCGCGACTCCATGGAGCAACAACGCATCAGCATCGCCGACCTCCACAGCCTCATCCACTCACAGGTTAGCCTCAACGCCCTGCTGCGCAAAATCTAATCACCCCTCACCTCTATTTATATGAAGAAATCGTTTATCATTATCGGCGTAATCGCAGTAGCTCTCATCGCCTGCATCAGCTGGTACGTGTCCGTGCGCAACGGCCTGGTCACCATCGATGAAAACGTGAATAAGGCATGGAGCGAAGTCGAAGTGCAATACCAACGCCGCCTCGACCTCATCCCCAACCTGGTATCGACCGTAAAAGGCTATGCCGAACACGAGCAGTCGACCCTCGTTGACCTCACCGCCGCCCGCACCGGCCTGCAAAACTCCTACAACGCCGCCAAGCAAAGTGCCGACGCCACCCAAGGCGCCCCCGCCACCGAGCAAGACATGGACGCTTACAACGCCGCCCAGCAACAACTCTCGCGCTCGCTCTCAATCTACGTGAACGCCGTGCACGAAGCATACCCCGACCTCAAAGCCAACGAGAACTTCCAGGACCTCCAAGCCCAGCTCGAAGGCACCGAGAACCGCATCGCCAAAGTGCGCGCCGACTACACCGAAGCCGTGCGCGAGTACAACGTAACCGTGCGCCGTTTCCCCGCCTCCATCGTGGCTTCCATGAGCGGTTTCAATGTTAAGCCCCAGTTCAAGGCCGACGCTGCCGCCGCCACTGCCCCCACCGTCGAATTCTAAGCAAATGAAAAAGATTCTCCCCTTATTCGTGTTGCTGATGGCCGTGGCCATCGTCCTCCCCGCTTGTAGCGATGACGACGAAGACTACGCCACCATCTACAAAGAATGGCACGACCAAAACGACGCCTGGCTCGCGCAGATGAAGGCCCGCACCAATCCCGACGGCACGCCCTACTACCAACTCATCGTGCCGTCGTGGTACCCCTCAGGCTACGTGCTCATCCATTACTTCAACGATCGCACCGAAACCGAAGGCAACCTCTCGCCCCTGTTCACCTCCGTGGTTGATGTAATCTACCGCGGTTATGACTGCGAGGACGTACCCTTCGACTCATCCATGACCCAGACCGCCTACGGCCACCCCGGCGTGCAACGCTTCCGTTGCAACGGCACCATCAACGGCTGGATTGCCGCCTTGGAAGAGATGCGCGTGGGCGACACCGCCGAAGTAATCATCCCCTACGAAATGGCCTACGGAGTCACCGGCTACAACACCATCAAGCCCTTCTCCAACCTCCGCTTCAACATGCGCCTCCACGACATCTACCGTTACGAGGCATCACCATATTAAAAACTATCACCAACTAACACAAACACCGGAAGGCGCCCTGCGACGATGCAGCGCGCCTTCCTTATTTTTGAATCCGCTCGATTAGCCTAATTAGCCCAATTAGCCCAATTCATCAACTTAGCACCCCGCTTTCGAATTAACCCTATTAGCCCAATTCAACCACCCTGTCCCCTCCTCTCCACTCTTACCTCTCACCTCTTACCTCTTACCTCTCACCTCTTACCTCTTACCTCTCCACTTTGTTAATAATTCTTAAATTATAGTACTAGGTATTGCAAGGTACTGTAGAAAGCATTAACTTTGCAGCATCATTCTCCTCCTCATCTGAAAATACCGAATTATGAACATCGAAAACCTCAAATCTCAAATGCGCAAGGGCATGCTCGAGTTCTGCATCCTGCTCATCCTGCGGCACGGTCCGGCCTACGCCTCGGAAATAATCAAGCGCCTGAAGCAAGCGCACCTAATTGTGGTCGAAGGTACCCTCTACCCTCTGCTCACTCGCCTCAAAAACGACGGCCTGCTCACCTATCAGTGGAAAGAATCAACCGCCGGACCTCCCAGAAAGTACTACGAAATGACTGACATCGGCCGCCAATTCCTCTCCCAACTCTCCGCCTCGTGGCAAGAGCTTGAATCAACAGTTAACCACCTTTCCAACGATAATCTCTAATCCAACCCATATGAAAAAGTCTTTCCCCGCCAATATCAACGGCACCATCTTCTACATCGACGAAGACGCGTACAACCAGCTCAACACCTACCTCGAGCAAATCCGCCACGCGTTCT